>NZ_JBIKPH010000016.1:0-26760 GCF_044357595.1 Sphingorhabdus sp.
CGTCGCGTGGTCCAACTTCGACAAATTCAATATGCTTGGGAATAATCATCGCCGATGTTGATGCCATAATTGTATACAAAATCAAACAGGATTATGCGGCCAAATTGGCTTTCCGGATTTCAGTGTCGGTAGAGTGCGCTTCGGCATAAGCATGGAACGCGCGCCGGATATGGGCCGTCATCACCGCAGCGGCCCAATCACCGTCGCGATTATCAAAAGCGATTAGTAATTCATCATGTTCATGGTGCGAGCGGCGCAGGTTTTCGAGGTCATATTGTCGTGCCGTGCGCAGTATGACCGGTTGTTCGGTAACCTGCATCAGCATGTTCGCCAATCGCTCTGATGCGGCCGCTTCAAGGAGTGTTGCGTGGAACAACCGGTTACTGTCGATGAAGCGTGGTACATCGGGACGACTAGCATCAATTGCCTGCTTCAATTGGCCGTTATGATCCCGCATGCGCGCCAGCTGATCTCGCGTAATGCGCAAAGCTGCCCGCCTTGCAGCGTGCGCTTCCAGCATCGCGCGCAACTCGAACGCATCTTTTAGATCGTCCAGTGACCAATTTGTCACAAAACTGCGTTGCGATTCGTTGCGCCGAACGAACATTTCCGTCTCAAGCCGCCGAAGCGAATCTCGCACCGGAGTGCGCGATACACCGCACAATTCTGCCAAAGCCTCCTCGCGAATTTGCGATCCAGGTTGCAACTCACCAGACAAGATCATGCTGCGAATGTGATTATATGCACGATCCGATGCCCGCGACATGGTTTAAACGCTCCTCTTGACGAATGGCGTTTGTATACAATAAGCTGTCTTTAAAGCAACATTGGGTATAACAGGGGGTAAGTTACATGCGTATCGGGAAAAGTGCACTCCTCTCGTCGATAGCAGTCAGCGTTTTGGTGCCTACAACGGCATTTGCGCAGGCTGCCGAAGAGGGCGTAGAAGCCGAAGAAATCATTGTAACGGCGCGCCGCCAAAATGAACGGCTGGTTGATGTACCTGCTTCGGTCACCGTTATAGACGCCGCCGCACTTGCAAGAACCGGTGCAGATAATGCGCAGGGCTTTGCCCAACTGACGCCGGGTGTGACCATCGTGACGGGCACTGCCGAGGCTGGCGATACCCAAATCAACATTCGCGGCATCAACGGCGCGCGCGATGCGGAAAGCTCCGTTGCACTCGTGGTCGACGGTATTTTGAAAACCAACACCGCGCAGTTGAACCAGACCCAAGGCACGCTGCGTCAGATTGAAATTCTAAAAGGTCCGCAAGGCGCGATTTATGGCCGAAACGCGGCTGCCGGTGCGATTGTTGTCTCCACGGTCAAGCCAGGTGACACGCTCGAAGGCGCTGTCAAATTCAGCTACGCCAATGAACAGACGATCGAAGGTTCGGCTTATGTTTCATCGCCTTTGGGCGATAATGCCGGTTTCGTGCTTTCCGGCAACTATCGCACAACAGACGGATTTTATCGCAACCTGTATCTTGGCCGTAAAGTCGTAGATGATCAGGAAGTATATTCGATTGACGGCCGTTTCATGGCGCAATTGGGCGATGCAACCGACCTTGATATTAAGGCACGCTATTCAAAACTGTCAGGCGCGTCGATCAACTTCAACTCGGTATTCCATATCGAAGCGTTTGGTGGCGCATTTTTCGAAGATGTTGATGCGCATGAATTGCGGTATTACAGCAACATTCGGCCAACGAACGACCAACGAACAATTGATTTTTCGGCGAAGATTGATCATGACTTCGGCGCGACGCGGCTGACCGCATGGGCGCTGTATTCCGATGTGGACCAAAACCTCACTGCAGATGGAACTTCGGCCGACTTCGCGCGCTACATTTCACCAGCTTTGGGCGCGCCTTCCAATGCGACGAATTTGGCCGTTCAGAACAAGTGCTTTGCAACAACTGCGGCATTGACCGGATTTCCGTTGAACGCACCGGGCTTCATTGGTCAGATTCCTGTACCGTTCATTTTTGCACCGGCAACAGGCTCAACCTTTGGTGCCTACAGTCCGACAACTTGCGATGGCACGCAGTTGCAGATCCGCAATCAAAAAGACATCAGTGGAGAAATCCGCTTGGCGTCGAATGACGGTGGGCCGCTGAATTGGCAAGTGGGCGTGTACGGCCTTCACATCGACCGAACGGTTGGCGTGAGCCTTGGTGCTGATTTGGATCAAGGTGTTAGCGCGGCATTGTATAATGCACCGGGCAGCAGCAACCCGACATCGCAATTGTTCAACGATACGTTCAAAACGGACGTCTACGCTGCATTTGGCTCAGTCGACTATAAAATGTCTGACATGTTCAAAGCCGGCTTTGCATTGCGTTATGACGTTGAGGACCGGACAACGTCCAACCTCGTGCCCAATGTATCCGACCCAATAACAGGTGCTAAGATTAATCCGGGCCTGCCTGCAACAGGTGGAATTGCGGATAAATCTGCTAGCTTCAAACAGCTGGAGCCAAAAGTCACGTTAAGCTTCACGCCTAACAGCTCGACCAATATTTATGCCAACTGGGGTATTGGTTTTAAATCCGGTGGTTTCAACAACACAGGGTCTTCGGCCTTGGTGAATGCAAACTTTAATGTCCCAGCAATCGGCGCTGGCGTGACAATTAATGACCAGTTCCGCAAGGAACGCTCGAGCTCGTTCGAGGCCGGTATCAAGGGGTCATTGCTCGACAATCGCGTCACATTTGACCTTGCTGGTTACTATACCAAAATTTCGGACATGCAGTTCTTCGAATTCTTCGTCGGATCGTTCGGCTTGCTTCGCGTTGTATCGAACATCGACAAGGTTGATGTGAAGGGCGTCGAATTGAACACCACAGCCAAGATTATTGATGGCTGGAAGGTGTTTGGTTCGGTCAACTTGACCGACAGCGAAATCAAGAAAAACACATCGCGCCCTTACACCGTAGGCAACAAGTCGCCATATACCGCGGATTATACGATTAACCTTGGAACCCAGATCGATGCGCCACTAAGCGATGATATTGGTGTGGTTCTGCGGGCCGATTATCGCATTACCGGCGCGACATGGTTCCACACCGTTCAGGATCAGAAACGGGCCACGATCTTCAGCCAGTTGCTGCCGATCTCTGCGCTCGCGCTGCCCGGATTTGTTGGCAATGCCAATTACAGCGTCGCCAAGCGTGATCCATTCGGCGTTCTCAATCTGCGCGTCGGCCTTGAAGGTGATAATTGGAACGTAACCGCGTTTGCCGACAACTTGCTTGACCGCAAATATATCAACGAAGCGATCCCTGCTATTGAGTTTGGCGGTTCCTTCATCTCACCGGGCGCGCGGCGCTTGATGGGTGTTGAGGTCGGCTATAAGTTTTAATCAAAACACGATCAGATTTGCTGTAAAAGCAACTCATAGGCCTATGCTAACCGGCATGAATCTTTAGGGGGTTCATGCCGGGTAGAAGCCGGCTAAATTCTGCTTTTCTCCTGTGTGCCCGAAGGACTCGAAGACATGGCGCCAGGCGCCTGGGTGATCGACCTGCTCCATCGAAACAAGCGATTCCCTCTGCTAATTCGATAGTAATTTAACTAATAGTTAGCATTAAAAAATAACATAACTGTGATTTGCGGCTCAATATAATTGCCGTATTGCCACTTGTTCTGACATATCCGGGTCATCGTAAAATAGGATGAATTGCATGAAGACGACGGCACGTGCAGTGATTATTGGCGGCGGCGTAGTCGGCGTTAGCACCTTGTATCACCTTGCCAAAATGGGATGGAGCGATGTTGTCTTGCTTGAACGCAAGGAACTGACCTCGGGTTCAACATGGCATGCGGCAGGATTACTCCCTCTCTTCAATCTCAGCTATTCCGTCGGGAAGCTGCATCAATATTCGGTGGCTTTGTATCCCAGCTTGGAAGCCGAAACTGGTCTGCACGCGGGGTTGTCGCAAGTCACAAATATTCGGTTGGCGACCACCAAGGACCGGATGGATGAGTATCATTATTATGCGGGTGTTGCGCGAACCATTGGCGTTGATGTCAATTTCCTAACGCCTAACCAGGTCAAGGACATCTGGCCACTGGCCAATATGGATGGCGTGATCGGGGCAATCCAGCATCCCGATGACGGCTATATACAGCCGGCTGACCTTACCCAAGCACTGGCCAAAGGCGCGCGGCAGCGCGGAGCGACCATTTACCGCAACACGACGGTTACCGGCATCACGCAGCAACCAAATGGCGAGTGGCTGATCTCAACGGATCAGGGCGATATTACAGCCGAGCATGTCATATCCTGTTCAGGTAACTTCGCGCGACAAACAGGGGCGATGGTTGGATTGGACATTCCGGTCATTCCGGTCGAGCACCAATATTTAGTTACCGAACAGCATCCCGAAATCATGGCGCGCAAAAAGGCTGGTCTGCCGGAAATGGGTGTACTGCGCGAATCCGATGCCAGCTATTACATGCGGGAGGAAGCCGGCGGTCTGTTGCTTGGGCCGTATGAGGTTGGCGCGCCCGCTTGCTACGTTGACGGCCCTGCCGCGAACAGTGAATATGAATTATTCCCCGATGCGCTTGAGCGCCTTGAGCCCTATATCGTGGCGGCCATGAACCGCGTGCCCGCCTTTGGCGAAGTGGGCATCAAGAAAGTCTATAACGGCGCGATTGCCTACACGCCCGATGGGTCGCCGATCATCGGACCGGCATGGGGGCTCAAAAACTTCTGGTTGAACGAAGGCCACAGCTTTGGGATCACTGCCGCAGGCGGCGCGGGTTGGCAATTGGCGCATTGGATTGTCGATGGCGAGCCGACGATCGACATGATGGGTGTCGACCCACGCCGCTTTGGCGATTATGCCGGCAGGGGCTTTCTGATTGAAAAAAATGAGGAGGCCTATGCCAAGGTCTTCACGGTGCATTATCCTGATGAAGAGCGCGAAGCGGGTCGAGCACTGCGGCGCACGCCATGCTATGACCGGATGAAAGCGCTTGGCGGCGTGTTTGGCAGCGTGTTTGGTTGGGAGCGCCCCAACTGGTTTGCGCCCGCTGGTTATGCATTAAGCGCAGCCGATCTCGACAAGCCCGATGTGTTGTTGAACGACAATCATCCCGTCGTGCCGGACGAACCTGTTCGTGAAAAATGGTCGTTCCGCCGTTCCAACTATTTCGAACATGTAGGCAATGAATGCCTGCATGTGACCAAGCATGTCGGCATTCAGGATATGAGCGCCTTTGCCAAATGCGAGATATCGGGGCCGGGGGCAGAAGGCTGGCTTGACCAATTGCTGACGAATGCGGTGCCCAAAAAGGTCGGACGCGTCACTTTGTCCTATCTGCTCACGCAGAACGGCGGCGTGCGGAGCGAGTTCACGGTCCATAAGGCGGCGGCGCAGCGTTATTATCTCGTCTCGGCAGGCGCGTATGAGCGGCATGACCATGATTATCTGAAAAAGGCCATGCCAAAAGATGGTTCAGTCAATTTCGAACGACTGACAACGGCGATGGGCGTACTTGTGCTTGCCGGCCCACGGTCACGCGATGTGCTGGCGAAGCTTACCGATACGGATTTGTCAAACGAGGCCTTCCCATGGCTGACCGGCAAAAAAATGAGCATTGGTCTGGCACCTGTAGACGCGCTGCGGGTTAATTTCATTGGTGAGCTGGGCTGGGAAATCCACCATCCTATTGAAATGCAGAATTATATTTTCGATAGATTGATGGAGGCCGGCGCTGCGTTTGACATCAAGCCATTTGGCATCCGCGCGATGACGTCGATGGCGCTGGAAAAAAGCTATAAGCTCATCCCGCGCGAATTGTCGGTTGAATACTCGGCTTATGAAAGTGGCTTGGACCGGTTCATCAGCTTCAAGAAACCGTCATTTTTTGGACGGGAAGCCCTTCTTGCGTGGAAGGAACGCGGCAGCGCGAACCATTTGGTGACCATGGAAGTGCATAATGTCACCGATGCCGACGCACGTGGGTCAGAACCGATTTATCACGGGGATGAACTGGTCGGTCGCGTGACATCAGGCGGCTATGGCTGGCGCGTCGGCAAATCGCTCGCCCTTGCGATGGTTCGCCCCGATTTGGCGGTACCTGGCACCGCGTTCGAAATCACCATATTAGGGGTTCGCCATAAAGCGACAATTGTAACGGACTCCCCTTTCGACCCAGATAACAATGCACTGAGGAGCTAAGTCCGTGCTGCACCTCGCCCCGATCGCCAACTGGCTTTCCAATGACCGTAAAGGCCATACGCTGCCGCGTGGATTGTATGTCAGCGACGAGGCGTTCGCATTCGACACGCAGGTCATGCTTAAATCGGTCTGGCTATATGCCTGCACCGTCGCGCATGTGAAAAATGCGGGCGATTATTTCGTTTTCGAGCTGGCGGGTAACTCTATCATCATACTGCGTGGACGTGACGATGAAGTTCGCGCATTCTGGAACAGTTGCCGCCACCGCGGCGCGAAAATCTGTCTCGAACAGAGCGGTCGTGCGCCGCGGTTGATGTGCCCTTATCATCAATGGACTTATGGCCTCGACGGCAAGCTTCTGGCTGCGCGTAGCATGGCAGAGGATTTCGACAAGGCAGATCATGGCCTGAACCCAGTTGCGCTGGAAAATGTCGGTGGGCTGATTTTCATCTGCCTAAGCGATAATCCGCCGCCGATTGATCGTGTGAAAGCGGACATTGCGGATCAAATCGCAGTGTATGACCTCGAAAAGCTAAAGGTCGCGGTGCAGGATGATTATATCGAAGACGCCAATTGGAAACTGGTGATGGAGAATAATCGCGAATGCTATCATTGCGATGTTGGTCATCCCGAATTGATCAGCGTGCTCGGCACCACTGGCTTTGGCAAGGATGCGCCGGCCGATGATTATTTGGAAGCAAAGCGTGCGGAATGGCAGGCGTTGGGCATTGACCATAATGTAATCGAGTTTCCCGATGGCTGGTGGCATCGCGTCGCGCGTTTGGCATTGGCAAACGGCGCTGTGACCCAGTCGATAGATGGCAAGCTGGCCTGCCAGAAACTGATTGGGCCATTCAAGGCGCCGGAAACATCGAGCCTCTCTGTCTGGACCCAGCCCAATAGCTGGCATCATTTTTGTTGTGATCATGTGGTTACATTCTCGCTGACGCCGATTGGCCCTGACAAAACTCTTCTGCGGACGAGCTGGTTGGTGCATGAGGATGCTGTTGAAGGGGTTGATTATAATCCGGATCATCTCGCAGCATTGTGGCGGGCAACAAACGTGCAAGACGGACATTTTTCTATGGTCAACCATCAAGGCATTGCGAATGACGGCTATTTACAAGGGCCCTATGCGGTCGAGGAAAATTTGGTTGAGGATTTCAAAGATTTCTATGTCGACCGAGCCAAGGCGGCGTTGAAGGCGGAAACAATATGACGACACTTCCCATATCAGGCTCGATCAAGATGACGGGTGATAGCTGGAAGCCGGGCAAGCGGTCCGGTGAGACGAACCTTGCGCTTATCGATGACCCGCGCGGATACCGCACAATGGTAACGAAAATTGCCCCCGGCCCCTTGGGCGAGATGCACGCACATGACGAGATTGAGCAAATCTATGTCATTGAAGGTGATTTTTTTGATGATGATGCCAGCTATGGCCCCGGCGATTTCGTGCTGCGTATGCCGGGTGCGATGCACCGCGCAGGCAGCAAAAACGGCTGTACGATGGTAATCGTTTACGCTCCTTTGGTTGCGGGTGCCACATGACCCGCTTCAGCGCATTCAGCCTCTTTGCCAAAGCGTTAAGCGGGCATCAGGATTGGCCCGAACAATGGCCCGACGCTGCACCCAAGCCCGCTTATGACGCGATCATCGTCGGCGGAGGTGGGCATGGTCTGGGCGCGGCATATTATCTCGCGAAGAAATACGGGATTACCAACATCGCAGTGCTTGAAAAGGGATGGATCGGCGGCGGCAATACCGGACGCAACACAACGATCATCCGTTCCAATTATCTCTATGATGAAAGCGCGCATCTTTATGATCACGCGGTCAAGCTGTGGGATGGCCTCAGTCAGGAACTCAATTATAATATCATGTATTCTAAACGCGGCGTCATGATGCTCGCGCACAATGTACATGATGTGCAAAGCCTTCAGCGCCATATTAACGCCAACCGGCTGAATGGCGTGGATAATGAATGGCTCACGCCCGAACAGGCCAAAGCTTATTGTCCGCCTTTGAATATCGCACCAGATGCGCGGCATCCGGTATTGGGTGCGGCGCTGCAACGGCGCGGCGGCACGGCGCGTCATGACTCGGTCGCTTGGGGCTATGCCCGCGCAGCGGCGGCTTTGGGTGTTGATATCATTCAGAATTGCGCTGTCACGGGTATCCGCCGCGGTGCCGATGGCGCGGTAGAAGGTGTGGAAACAACGCGCGGCTATATCGCCTCCAAACGCGTGGGCGTTTCGGCGGCGGGCAACAGCTCGGTAGTTATGCAAATGGCTGGCCTCGATTTCCCTCTTGAAAGCTACCCGTTGCAGGCGCTGGTTTCCGAACCCATCAAGCCGACTTTCCCGTGCGTGGTGATGTCTAACACTGTCCACGCCTATATGAGCCAATCGGACAAAGGCGAGTTGGTGATTGGCGCGGGAACGGACCAATATGTGAGCTATTCGCAACGCGGCGCACTGCACATTGTTGAACATACGCTGGCTGCAATTTGCGAGATTTTCCCGATTTATCGGCGGATGCGGATGCTGCGGACATGGGGTGGTATCGTCGATGTGACACCCGATCGCTCACCGATATTGGGCAAGACGCCGGTCAAGGGGCTCTACGTCAATTGTGGCTGGGGCACGGGTGGGTTTAAGGCCACGCCGGGCGCGGGAGATTTGCTGGCTTATACGATGGCCAAAGACGAACCGCACAAAATCAACGCCCCGTTCAATCTTGACCGTTTTCGCAATGGTCGGTTGATTGACGAAGCGGCAGCAGCAGCAGTGGCGCACTAAAATGATACTGATCCATTGCCCTTATTGTGACGAAAAGCGTCCCGAGATCGAATTCGTGAATGCAGGCCAAGCACATATATCGCGGCCATTCGACCCATCAAGTCAAACCGATGAGGAGTGGGAGGCCTATCTTTTCATCCGCGCCAACCCACGTGGGCGGCACCATGAACGTTGGCGGCATGTGTATGGTTGCGGGCGTTTCTTTAATGCGGTGCGCGACACGGTGAGCGATAAATTTGAAACAACATATAAGGCCGGGGAGCCACGCCGATGAGTGGCTTTCGTCTTGAAACTGGCGGCCGCGTCGACCGAGGTCAGCCAGTCCAGTTCAGCTTTGACGGTAAGAGCTATCAGGGCCTGGAGGGCGATACTTTAGCGTCAGCCTTGTTGGCGAATGGCGTTATGCTGTTCGGCAGATCCTTTAAATATCACCGCCCGCGCGGCGTCATTGCAGCAGGCAGCGAGGAGCCAAATGCTCTTATCTCGGTGGATCGCGGGCCGGGCCGTTTCACGCCAAATTTGCGCGCCACAGGGGTTGAAATATATCCCGGGCTAAAGGCGGTTAGCCAAAATCGTTGGCCATCGCTGAAAGCGGATTTTGGTGCGATTAATGACCGGCTGGGGATGTTCTTTCCGGCAGGTTTTTATAACAAAACCTTTATGTGGCCGCGTTCATTTTGGGATAAAGTCTACGGACCAGCCATTCGCAAAATGGCAGGACTTGGCGATGCACCGACCGCCGAAGATCCTGACCATTATGCAGCAACCTATGCCCATTGCGACCTGTTGATTGTCGGCGCAGGACCAGCCGGAATTGACGCCGCGCTTGGCTATATGGATACGAACAAGCGCATCATTTTGGTCGATGAGCAGGATGAATTGGGCGGCGGCGCATTGGCGGACCCTGCGTTATGGCCATGGCTAGAGCGCAGCCATAAGGCGCTTATCGATGCGCCCAATGTGACAATACTGACCCGCACGACGGCCTTCGGCTATTATCACGACAATTTCATCGGCGCAGTGCAGCGGTTGACCGATCACCTCCCTGAATTGGGCGATGCGCCGCGTGAGAAATTGTGGCGTATTAGGGCAGGTGAAGTTGTCCTTGCGCAAGGTGCGATCGAACGACCGCTGGTTTTCGATGGCAATGATACGCCCGGCGTGATGCTGTCTTCTGCCGCCAGAAGTTTCGCCAATCGTTATGGCGTTGCGGTTGGCAAGGCTGTCGTGTTGATGGCTTCGCATGACAGCGGCTGGCATGATGTCTTTGCACTGGCCAAAGCCGGCGTTGGGATTGCGGCGATTATTGATGTGCGGGAACGAGTCGACAGCACGCTCATGCATGAGGCTGAGCGGCTGGGAATTGCTGTGTACCTGAACCATAGCGTGATTGGCGTATCCGGCAGGCACGGGGTCACATCCATTAAAATATTCAACAATGACGACTATCTGGGTCGCCGCATCGATTGTGATGCGGTGTTGATGGCGGGTGGCTGGACGCCAAGCGTGCATTTATGGTCGCACAGCAAGGGCAGCCTGAAATGGCGCGATGACCTGGGCGCATATGTCCCCGATCTGCCAAATGAAAATGTCGTCTGTGTTGGCGGATGTTCGGGCGATTGGGATTTTGGCACGGGCGCGATTATCGATATGTTGCCTACGCCTAAGGACCAAAGCCGTATAAAGGCATTCGTCGATTTCCAGAATGATGTGACGGCAAAAGACATCAAGCTTGCGGTGCGTGAGGGCTTTCGCTCCATTGAGCATATCAAGCGGTACACTACCAACGGCATGGCAACCGATCAGGGCAAAACATCGAACCTCAACGGTTTGCAAATCGCCGCGTCTGCGCTGAACAAGCCTGTCGCCGATATCGGGCTCACCAGCTTTCGTCCGCCCTACACGCCGCAGACATTTGGGGCATTGGCCGGACATGCCAAGGGCGCATTGTTCCAGCCAACACGGACAACCAATATCGACAGCTGGGCGCAAGCGCACGGCGCAGTGTTTGAGCTGGTCGCGCAGTGGCGAAGAGCACGTTACTTCCCCCAATCGGGCGAGGATATGCATGCGGCCGTGAACCGCGAGTGCGTTGCCGTGCGTTCATCGGTTGGTATTTTTGACGCCTCTACGCTGGGCAAAATTGAAGTCGTCGGTCCAGATGCGGCGGAATTCCTCAACCGGATGTATACCAATCCATGGAAGGCGCTGGAGCCGGGTCGCTGCCGTTATGGGCTACTTTTGAAGGAGGACGGCTTCATTACCGACGACGGCGTTTCGGCACGGCTGGCACCCGATCGTTTTCACCTGACCACCACAACTGGTGGCGCGGCGCGCGTGCTGAATATGATGGAGGATTATCTCCAGACGGAATGGCCTGATCTTGACGTCTGGTTGACCAGCACGACCGAGCAATATGCGGTCATCGCGCTGCAAGGCCCTAATGCGCGCAAATTGCTTGAGCCGCTTGTGGAAGGCATTGATCTATCTGCAGAGGCCTTTCCGCATATGGCAATCCGCGAGGGCATGATTTGCGGCATTCCAACGCGCTTGTTCCGGGTCAGCTTCACGGGCGAATTGGGTTTCGAGATTAATGTACCGACGGCTTATGGTCGCGCCGTGTGGGAGCGGTTGATGGCGGAAGGCGTGCAGTATGATATCACGCCTTACGGCACTGAGGCGATGCACGTTTTGCGTGCCGAAAAAGGTTTCATCATTGTGGGGCAAGATACCGACGGCACTGTGACGCCCTTTGATGCTGGCCTTGATTGGGCAGTGGGTAAGAAAAAGCCTGATTTTGTGGGTAAGCGATCCATGGCGCGTCCTGACATCGTCGCGCCGGGGCGCAAACAGTTGGTTGGGCTTCTAACCGATGATCCAAATGTCGTTTTGGAGGAAGGTGCGCAGATCGTAGCCGACCCCAAACAGCCGGTGCCGATGACGATGATTGGCCATGTGACGTCTTCATATTGGAGCCAAACGCTTGGCCGATCTATTGCGTTGGCGCTTGTTGCTGGCGGACATGAAATGACGGGCGATACGCTCCATATTCCCATGCCAGGGAAGACGCATACTGCGAAAGTCAGCGGCCTTGTCTTTTACGACCCAGAAGGAGCACGGCTGCATGTCTGACGTCCTCATACGTAATGAACCCGTGCCCGAAACACCATATTTAGCGGCGGGTGTCACGATTAGCCTTGCTGGACCTATGCAACGGTACGCGCTGCGCGCGCGGCGGGCCGAGGACTTGGAAACTGTATTAAAGGCTCCATTGCCAAGGCATATCGGCGCGTCGGAAGGCGGGATTGCCTGTCTTGGCCCTGATGAATGGTATCTGCGTACCGAAGCTGGCGCTGCGATCCCGACAGCTTCCGGGCTGCCAGTCGCTATTACGGACATTAGCGATCGATCGATATGCCTCGTTTTAGAAGGTCCGCGCGCAGCAGAAATTTTGATGTCGGGATGCCCTTTAGATCTGAATAAATTTGCGGTCAGTCAGGTTACGCGCACGATATACGAAACGGTCGAAGTCATCATCATTCGCGAGGCTGAAGATCGCTTCCATGTTGAGTTGTGGCGTAGTTTTGCAGCATGGTTTTGGATAGCGATGACAACCGCGGCACGCCATTGACCGATCAGTGAAGCACCTTGGAGGAGGGTTCAATGGCATCTTGGGATAAGATGATAGATCTGGGCAATTACGGCCAGTCCAATCGCAATTGGGGCGGGATGCACATCAACCCTGCAGTCTTTTTCCCGACGGCATTTATTTCGTTTGCTGTGATAATGTTCAGCCTGATCGCCCCGAAAGCGTCAGCGGACCTGTTCGCGGCATTGCGCGGTGGCGCGGTTCAGCATTTCGACTGGTTCTTCATGATGTCCGGCAACCTGCTGTTGCTGTTTTGTGTTGTTGTGGCGCTCTCGCCGCTTGGGAAAATTCGATTGGGCGGCAAAGGCGCAGTGCCTGATTATTCGCGGCTGTCATGGTTCGCGATGCTGTTCGGCGCGGGGATGGGCATCGGGCTAGTTTTCTATGGCGTGGGTGAACCAGTGACCCATTTCACATCCTCGTTGGCGGGTGGTCCGGCGGCGCCATTGGGTGGAGCAGTCGGCAACCCAGACGCCGCACGCAGTTTGGCGATGGCGGCGACGATTTTTGATTGGGCGCTGCACCCTTGGGCAATATTCGCCGTGACGGGTCTTGCACTGGCGGTCTTTAACTTCGATTTTAACATGCCGCTGTCGATGCGCTCGGCATTCTACCCTTTGTTTGGCAAGGCGGTTTGGGGGCGGACGGGTGATGCTATCGAAGTTCTCGCCGTGCTCGCCACTATATTCGGACTGGCCACGTCGCTTGGGCTCGGTGCGCAGCAAGCGATGGCGGGGATTACCTATCTGTACGACGTCGCGAGTTCGCCGCTTACGATCTTGGCGCTCATTCTTGTGATGGCAGCTGTCACCTTTCTGTCAATCCGAGGCGGCATTAACCGTGGCATCCGGATTTTAAGTGAGGTGAACATGTGGGTCGCCTTTGCGCTGCTGGTATTTATATTGGCGACCGGATCAACATTTCAGTTGCTTGGCGACCTCGCAACGAACATTTACAACTATCTCGCATTGCTCCCGGCATTGTCCAACCCGGTTGGCCGCACCGACACGGGTTTTTATAACGACTGGTCCGTGTATTATTGGGCATGGTGGATAAGCTGGGCTCCATTTGTTGGTATGTTCATGGCGCGTATTTCACTGGGCCGGACGGTACGTGAATTTATTGCTGGCGCTGTGATTTTACCCAGCTTGCTTGGCATATTGTGGCTGACCATTTTTGGCGATGCCAGTATCGCCCAAATTGTCGCAGGCAATGGCGCAGACCTGACCAAAGCGTCGCTTGATACGCAATTATTTGTGCTACTCGGTGCGCTCCCTTGGGCGCAATTTACGTCTTTTGTCGCGATTGGCCTTATCCTGATCTTCTTCGTAACAGGCTGGGATTCCGGCACGCTGGTGATTGATACTATGACGGCGGGTGGACGCACAGATACGCTGCTTAGGCAAAAGACGATCTGGCTTGTGGCCGTTGGCGGTATTGGTATCGTCCTGTTGCTTAGTGGCGGCCTCACTTCGCTTCAAGCAGGTGCAATTGCCACTGGCCTGCCTTTGGCTCTCATCTTGTTCGGTATGTGCATCGGCACGCTAAAGGGCTTGCTGGTCCTGCATCGAAATCCAGACAACTCCGAACAACTCTAAATGCCAGCGCCGCATTTCTGTATGCGCACTGTTCAGAAAAGTGATGCAGGCGTGCAACGCCGTTAAGGCATAATCAGCCTATGTAGAAAATGCATGGCACTATTACGTGTAGTCCCGCATAGCCATTAGCGAAGGTAATATTAGCCATTGGCTGTGCCTAAGCGCTTGGAGGGGTTGCTGAATGAAACTGCCACAGGAATACGATCTGCACGCACTAGAAGTGTTCGTCATGACCGTTGAACTTGGCGGGATGTCACAATGCGCCGCCCATCTGCAAGTGACGCAATCAGCCGTTTCGCAAACGATCGCTAGGCTGGAGGCGGGCATAGGCGCTTCGCTGTTTGATCGCACGATGCGTCCGTTGGGTTTAACGGCAAGCGGAAAGTCCCTATTTGCGCGCGGTCAGAAGCTGATCGCTCATGCAAGTTTGGTGTATGATGAGGTAAGACAGGGGGCAAGCCTGCCCATTTCCAGCATCACGGTTGCGATGTCATTCAGCCTCGCTAATCAGCTTACGGCGCCAATTTTGCAAAATCTTGGGTCGCGCGCAGATAAATGGAACATCCGGTCCGGCATTTCCATGGAGCATCAAGGCGAATTTCTGGCACGCGACATCGACATGATGGTGACCGGAAGTTTTAGTCTGGAGCATCGCGACACTGTCGAACTGCACCCAGTGTTCGAAGAAAGCTTTATTCTCGTATTTCCTAAAGATTTTCGAGAACCGCTTGATCTCATCGGCATGCCATCGTCATTGCCGTTCATCCGTTTCTCCCGCCTCACCGGCACGGGGCAGCAAATTGAACGCCAGATTGTCAGGATGAAACTGAAGCTGCCACAGATGGTTGAGGTGGAATCTTCGCATCAACAATTGGCGTTGGTGGCTGCGGGTGTTGGTTGGACGATCACCACGCCGGTATGCTTGGCGGCTGTGCCGGAACTGCTGCCCGAATTGCGTGCCGAACCGATGACGCGTGGTCGTTTCTCGCGGGCTGTTCAGGTTGTTGCGCGGCTTGATGAACTGGGCGACATTCCCAAGTTGACCGCGGCTTTATGCCAACAGGTCCTGCAGGAAAAAACCTTTCCGCCGCTGATTGAAGAATATCCATGGATGGCCCAACAATTGGCTTGGCCATCGACGACTGTGGAAGGTGAGGAATTGATAGCATGATAGGACGCCTTGTTGTTCCATTTTTAATTCTGATGACCGCACCAGTCTACGCCAGCGGCCCCAAGACTGCGGACGTTCCCAGCATCCCCGAGGCTGATGCGCCCGAACTGGCAGCATTGGGTACATATGGCATCGGCTTTCGTTCCGTCCTACTAACGCACAAGAGCCAGCCTGATGTCGAAAACGGGGGTTCCGGCGGCATCGCAGTCCCCCTTGTTGATCGCAGTTTGCGGGTGGACATTTGGTACCCTGCAGCGGTCAAAAAGGGCGCAAAGCCGGTTACCTACAGCGGAAGTCTGTGGGGCGAGCCGCCGTTTCCGCCAGTTAATTTCACGCAAAAGGGCATTGCGGTTGGCGGGGCGAAGGCGGCTGGAAGCAAGCATCCTTTGGTGATTATCAGCCATGGCTATAGCAACAATCCCGCGGTCATGACGTGGTTGACCGAAAACCTTGCATCCAAGGGCTATGTCGTTGCCGCCATTCATCACCGCGACCCAAATCCTTATGTCGTGTCGCCCGGCATCCGCGCCGCACCGAATTTCAACCGACCGCGCGACATCGTTTTTGTCGCCGGTCAACTGCGGGACAGCCTGGGGGAATTGATTGACCCGGATAATGTCGCGCTTATCGGCTATTCGCAGGGTGGCTATGGCGTGCTGACCGCAGGCGGGGCTACACTCGACCCGCAGGGGCCGAATATAGGGCTGGTCGCAGGCGGGGCGTTACAGAAATCCGCGCGGGGCGGCACAGATGCCGATGCTGTGAAATTGGCAGGCGTCAGGGCGATTGTGGCATTGGCACCCGCTGGCGGCGCGCCAAGCAGCGCATGGGATGCAGAGGGCCTTGCCGCTTTAACTGCGCCTTTGCTTTTGATTCAGGGCGATAGCGACGCGACTGTCAACTATACAACGGGCGGGCTGGCGGTCTTTGGTGGCGCTATAAACAGCGACCGCACACTGCTAACCTATAAGCAGGCCGGACATTCGATTGCGCTGAACCCAGCGCCGCGTGAAATGCGCGGGTCGGTTTGGGACATGGATTGGTTTGAAGACCCGATCTGGCGGCAAGACCGGATCAACGCGATCAACCTGCATTTCATCACCGCATTTTTGGCGGTGCATTTACGGAAAGACGCCAGCAAGGCTGCGTATCTGAATGTAGGGATTGAGAATTCGGACGATGGCGAATGGAATGCGCCGGCTGGGACCCCATGGGGCGCATATAGTCCGGGTGGTGCAGGCGTTACCTTATGGAAGGGTTTCCAGCGGCGGCATGCAAAAGGGATGATGTTGCAGCATTTGGACGCAGCGAAGTAACGAGCGTCGCTCCATCTGTCAGAGGACCAGACTTTTTTGCGAAGCGGCGGACGTGCGAAAAGTGCGCCCGCTGCATAAGTAGCCCCCCAAAAGCCGCAGAAATGCTCGCAAGTTCACACCAAAATCGCACCTGACCAGTTTGCGCAATATGTCGCGCGCGCAACAAAATTTCCTACAGGATTGTGGCGGGAGAGAAGCGTGTCTGAAAGGGAAATATTTTATGCCGCATTTGGCTGTCAAAGAACGTTAGAACATTATAGGAACATCACGAAATTGTCAAGTTTGGCGATAACTGCTCGGACGGTGACGCAACGTCAGAGCGATGTAAGGGACAGGCCTCCACAAAGGGCAATCGCTAAAAGCAGACGGTCCGATTACGACCCAGTTCCCGTCGTTCCGAAGGTAGTGACGGTCGACTGAAAATGGATATGTCTCAAGCGGCGGCTGCGACCCGCGCCGCCGCTTGAAGCGCAGTATTAAATCAATTGTTCCACTGGCCTGTGCCAGTTGCGGTAGTGCCTTTGATATGACCTGTTATGGTGCCGGAGCGCTTCGCATAAGCACCGGTCAAGCCAAGCATGCCTCCGATGCAGGATTGCTCGGTCGGGCCTAGGATTGTGCATCCCCAGTACGACGTGTAGGTGCCATCCGAGTCCGCTGTATCGCACATCATATGGACGTTGAACACTTGCGCATTGGCTGGCTGGGTCATGCTGATGCACTTCGAGCTGTTTTTGACCACCTGCCCATTGATAATGCCTTCGGCGGTGGAAGCAGTAACCTGCGCACCGAAAGGCTTGCCATCGGGCGCAACGCCGCCGACGGAGGTGCTTGGCGGAGATGCCTTTGAAGTCCAGGTAAATGATTGTGCCGAAGCCATGCTGCTGCTGGCCAATGCGGCGACCGCGATGATTGCGTAAAAACTAGTTTTCATGAATGTTTTCCTCCTAAACAACGCCCTTCAGGAAACAACATTCCATGACGCTGCAACGAGAGCACGCCCATGGTGCGCGCAGAGTCAATGCAAACGTTTTAGTGTTATGTGTCCGCCGTCAGAACAAGCGGGAAAACGAGGCTCAACTGTATGTCTGCTTCCCAACCAATTCCAGTCATACAGACAAGAATGTTCCACAGCTTTCGCAAACCAAAATTACCCCGCCAAAGCCTCCGCGGCTTGGGTCCAAAAGTGCAGCAGCCCCTGACTGAAGCTTAAGGGCACATAGGCGTCGCAGGTGGTTTCATCGACTACGTGCAGGCGGACGTTGACATGGTCGATGATTGTCGCTGCGCTGCATCCTGCGGCGAAAGTCGGGCTTTCGGCGTCGAATACGCCGCCTTCCATCAGGAGCGTGCGCCAATTATTGCCCGACAGGCGAATGCGGACGATGCCGCCGCCAATCGCGGTCACTGCGCCGTCATCGGACAATACGCCGGACAGTGCCGACGCATCGCCTTCAACCAGCCAGACCGTGGGTTCATAGCGGATCAGGCGCAGCGCATCGCTGCCATCGGAACGGCCCAAAGCAGGTAGGGCAAAGCCACACGCCGCCTTGAACCTTTTTCCAACAGCCGCTGGATTGCTCCAAATTTCGAATGCGTGCAGCGGCGCTGCGGGTAGCATTGTGATCGATAACTTAGTCACGATAGCGTTCTCCCGCCGCATCATAGAAATGCGGTGCCACAACACGCACCCGCGCCTTTTGACCGCGCGTGGGGGATGTAGCGATCAGTTCTTCACCATGGCGTGCAAAGCCATCGGTCAATTGACCCAGCGCAACAGACCCGCCCGCGATTATGCGAAACGCCGCTGCGCTGACATGACCAACGGGTGATACGCCTTCTTGAGTCACCAGCATAGCGCCCTCAGGAATGTCGCCCTCGATTGCTTCAAGGCCGACCAATTGCCGCCGTCCGGTTTCGGCCAAGGCAGGGCGTGCCAGCCCAGATGCACCGATATAGCCACCTGCTTTGTTGAGCATCTTGTCGAGTGCAAGATCGTGTGGGGTCATGCGTCCATCAACTTCACCGCCGACGACCAAATGCCCTTTTTCGATGCGCAGGAATTCCATGGCCTCAAGCCCGTATAATGCGCCGCCTACTTCGTTCACTTGCGTCTCGCACGCGGCCCAAACGGCTTCTGCTTCGCTGGCATCTACATAGATTTCGAACGCGCGCTCGCCGCTATAGCTGGCGGCTAAGATGATGACCGGGACGCCCGCGATGGCCGCCGGAACGGTCGACATATGGCGTGGAGGCTCTTCGCCGATTAACGCGGCGAGCACCGCTTTGGCCTTTGGCCCGGCGACGGCAATACCGGCATAATGTTCCTGAACATTGACGGCAGATACGCGCATCTGTGGGCTTAGAACTTGACGGACATAAGAGATATGCGTCGCCATCCGGTCCGCGCCGCCGGTTGAACTGGTGAGCAGATAGCGGTTCTCATCAAGCCGCCACACGGTGCCGTCATCAAAGACAATGCCATCTTCACGCAGCATGAATGTATATCGGCCACGCCCGACGGCAAGCTTGCTAACCGTCGTAGCGCAGATGATTTCGAGGAAGGCGGCCGCATCCGGACCACTGATTTCGAATTTGGCGAGCGTGGACACGTCCGTCATCCCGACATTGTTGCGTACGGCTTTGGCTTCACGCAGCGCGGCTTGCGCCAATGTTTCCGCGCCCGTCGGATATGCCCGCGGACGGAACCAATAGCCCAAAGGCTGCCAGATTGGGTTCTTCGCCGCATGCAGATCATAGAGCGCAAGGCGGCGAATATGCGCGCCTGCATCCTTTGCGCCCGCGCCGGCGATTAAACCCATGGTAACGGGCGTATAAGGTGGGCGGAAAGTGGTAAGCCCCGCTTCGGGAATGGCCACGCCCTGTTTCTCGGCCAAGCGGCCAAGCGCCGCCATATTGCTCAACTTGCCCTGATCTGTCGCCATGCCAAGGGTGGTGTAGCGTTTGAGATGCTCGACCGAGCGATAGCCCTCGGCCCACGCCAGATCGACATCGGCGAGCGTTACATCGTTCTGGAAATCGATGAAGCTTTTCTTTGGGCTGGAAACGGGAACCATTTTGAATATCGCTTGCGGATCTGCGGCCCCGCCGATCGTCATTACATTCTGACGCGATGTTGCAGGGACGAAGGCTTGCGCATGTTCGTTCCAATCAAGCGTGCCGCCTGCTTGCATATGCAAATGCACGACAGGGGTGAAACCACCCGATACCGCCATCAGGTCAGCATCCCAGCTTACCGTTTTGTTATCGACCAGCGCGGTTACGCTTTTCAAACAATGCCGCGCCCCTTTTGTCGAAAGCGGCACGGCGTTGTTGTAAACGCGAAAGCCGCTGCCCGCTCCTGCGGGCGCTGGTCGTGCATCGATGATCGCAACAATGTGTGCGCCTGCGTCTTTCAGCGCCTGCGCTGTTTTATAGGCATCGTCATTGTTGGTGGCGATGACCGCGCGTTTGCCGGGGACTACGCCAAAGCGCTGCACATAAGTCCGAACCGCTTGCGACAACATCACGCCAGGGCGGTCATTATGGGCAAAGGCCATCGGGCGCTCGATGCTGCCGGTGGCAAGAATGACGTGGCCTGCGCGGACATGCCACAAACGTTGCGCGACATTATGCGGGGGTATTTGCCCGGGCTCGGCTATACGCTGCGTTAACGTGACCAGATCATGCTCCCAATAGCCCGATGCCGTCGTGCGCGTAAGGATGCGGCCACCTGCGGCACGGATCCGTTCGGCGGTCGCCTTGATCCATGCTGCATCCTGTTCTTGCGGGTCGCGGAGCAAAGATGGCGCAAGAATGCTGTCCTGCTCCACAAGGATGACGCGCTTGCCACCCTCTGCGGCCTCGACAGCCGCTTGCATGCCTGCGGGTCCGGCGCCGATTACCAGCAGGTCGCAAAAGGCGGCACGCTGGCTAAAGCGGTCAGGGTCTGTTTGCGTCGGCGCATTGCCGAGCCCTGCTGCTTTGCGGATGAAATATTCATAGAAAATCCACTTTTTGGCTGAACCAAAAAAGGTTTTATAGTAAAATCCGGCGGACAAGGCTGGCGCGGCTAAGCCGAGAACCGATCCGACGTCAAAAGACAGATTTGGCCATCGGTTCTGGCTTTTGGCGACTAAACCTTCGTACACAAATACATCGGTTGCGCGCGTATTGGGTTCGGTCCGCCCACCTTCGCCGATGGTGACGAGTGCATTGGGCTCCTCAACACCAGCGGTCATGATGCCGCGTGGACGGTGATATTTGAAGCTGCGGCCAACAAGGCCAACGCCATTGCGCAGCAACGCAGCCGCCAAGGTGTCGCCTTCGCGCGCGGTATAGCTTTTGCCGTCGAAGCTAAAGGTGATCATGTTAGCGCCTCCGGCCCAACAGCGCGGATCGCGCTGATCTCGTTGGTAACACGGTGGCGGGTGATGACCATCCACGCGCGGCAGCCATAGGTATGGCGCCAGATTTCGTCATCAACACCGCGTGGATTGTTGCGGGTGAAAAGCGTGCGCATTGCATCTTCGGGCGGCGCGTCAAGCGCCACCACAGAATCAACCGTGCGTTCATAAACAAACTCGGCTTGCGCGCGCGGGCCGCAATGGGGGCAGGTAAACTGCATCATTAGCGGCTATTCGGCATCGGGCCGCTCCCTGTTTCATCGATGGTTGCACCGCGTTCAAAACGGTCGAGTGCGAACGGCGCGTTCAATGCATGCGGCGTTCCAGTCGCCAGCGTATGCGCATAGGTCCAGCCAGAAGCAGGCGTCGCCTTGAACCCGCCGTAGCACCAGCCTCCGTTGAGATAGAGGTTCTTCACCGGCGTTTCGCCAATAATCGGTGCTCCGTCAAAACTCATATCGGTAACACCACTCCATGTCCGTACCATACGCAGGCGGGATAAGGCGGGGACAAGCGCAAGGCCTTGCGCGACCGCACCTTCCATGACCTTGGAGTTGCCGCGCTGTGCGTAACTTGGCCAGTTATCAGGGTCGCCGCCAAACACAACGCCGCCCTTGTCCGACTGGCTGATGTAACAATGCAGCGATTGCGACATGATGACGCTGTTGATCATCGGCTTTACGCCTTCGGTTACCATCGCCTGCAGTGTTTGCGATTCTACGGGCAGTTGAAGACCCGCAAGCCCAGCAACATGGCCGCTATTACCAGCGACGCAAATTCCGACGCGCCCGGCGCCAATGCGGCCACGGGTTGTTTCAACACCGACAACGGCGGCGCCATAACGGACAAAGCCGGTCACTTCGCATTTCTGGATAATATCGACGCCAAGCATGTCTGCTGCGCGTGCATAGCCCCAGGCGACGGCATCATGGCGGGCGGTGCCGCCCCGCCTTTGTATCAGGGCGCCGTCAATCGGGAAACGCGCGCCGCGTGACATGTCCAGCAATGGCTCAAACTTTGCGACTTCAGCGCGCGTCATCAAATCGGCATCAATCCCGTCGCACCGCATGGCGTCACCACGTTCTGCAAGCTTCGTCATATCGGCGTCGCTATGGCCCAAAAACATAGCGCCGCGGGGCGAGAACATCACATTATAATTCAACTCGTCGCTCAAATGCCCCCACATTTTGAGGCCGAATTCGAACAGGTCGTGCAACGGCTTTAAACGGTAGTTAGACCGGACAATTGTCGTATTCCGCCCCGTATTGCCCCCGCCAATCCAGCCTTTTTCAAGCACCGCGATGTTTTTCAACCCGTGCACTTTGGCGAGATAATAGGCCGTGGCCAGCCCATGCCCGCCGCCGCCTATGATGATGATATCATAATGCGACTTTGGTTGCGGGTCGCGCCATGCTGGCTGCCAATGCTTTTGCCCGTTAAAGGCGCCACGCAGCAATCCGAAAGCCGAATATTGGCTCATGTAATCGGCATCCACCCGCGTTTTTCGCGCCAATCGGATTCCAGATTGTCAAAGCGTGAAAGCTTGAGGATATCGATGTCTGTGAATGAACATTTGCCGTCCATAACCAAATCACGGATGGCGTGACCAGACGCGGGTGATAGGCCAAAGCCGACGCTCGACATTGAAGCAACCACCACATTGTCGGGGCTGGTCAATCGGTCGATGATTGGACGGCCGTCTGGCGAATTTTCGATTACACCAGCCCAGCTGCGGATGACATTGAGATGCGCGGCCTTAGGCAAGAGTTCTGCCAACCGTTTTGCAAGATTGCGGGCCAGCGGCGTTGACGGGCGCGCGGCCGGACCCGTTGCGTCCATATCAAGCCATTCATGCGGGCCCCCGCCATAAGCGAGGTTTCCGCGCATTGTTTGACGCCCGTAAATTTTATGTCCGTCAACGCCGCCAAGCGGCATCATTGGCGCAGGTTCGGTAATGATCATTTCCGCGCGGGCCGCCGCCAATGGTACGTTGACGCCGAGCTGTGCCATCAATTGTGGAATCTGGGGCCCTGCGGCGACCACAACGGAATCACAGCCATAGGTTGCATTGGCCGTTTTTACGGCGGTCACCTTGCCGCCAGTGGTTTCAAAGCCAGTGACTGGACTGTGCTGAATGATTTTTCCACCCAGATCCTGCAAGGCCCACGCATACGCCTGAACACTGCGCTGCGGGTTGGCATGCCCGCCAAATTTATAATGCACGCCGCCAAAACAATTGTCGCCTGCCAAGGGCACGGCCTCTTGCACTTGTTTCACGTCCAGCAATTCAACCGGATGATTAAGCCGCTTGTGACGTTCGGCAATGAAGCGATATTGCTCCCACTGCCGTTCGGTCATCGCAATCAGGATGCGGCCTTTTTGATGTTCGGTCGGGTAGCCGAGCAATTCGTCCATTTGGGGCCATAGGCGCTGTTCTTCGTCAAATAACGGGCTCGCATAATGCGATGCACCGCCGCCGTTACGTCCGGAAGCTTCCCAACCGACGATGAACTTGTCGAGCACCGTGACCTTGACCCCCGAACGCGCAAGCCACCAGCCAGCGCTCAGGCCAGTGACGCCGCCGCCGACGATGACAACCTCTGAACCGCTCATTTGTACATCCCCGTGTAAAGCATTTCGCGATGCTCATCTTGATATGGCGTGTTCAAGTCCTCCACCGGCACCCATTGGGTAGGGATGCCAAACCAGACGTCCCATGCAGCGTCCAATGCCGCGGGCTCATCCCATTCCGCAAGGATTTTGAGCGGCAGCGGGCGGACCGGTGCACGGTGGCTGGCGAGCGGGATCGTGCCGAATGGCTTGTCTGCCTCAATCGCCAACAGCATTGCGACTTGATCGCGGCAGCGACGGCCTTGGCAGACACCCATGCCCGCGCGTGTGAGGCGTTTGATCTGGTCGGGGTTGGCAGGGCCGTCGTCCAGCAGAGTCTCAAGCGAACGGGCGCACATCGGTGCTGGACGGGTAAGATAATTGGGTGGCTGAACCCCAATAAGGTCCGCCCGCGTCACTTCCTCGCACTGGCAGATGATGGTATCATCGGCGCTAACCGAAGACAGTGCGCGCATCCATTCCATCCGATATGCAATATGGTCAAAACCGGTATCGGTTAGACCCGCACAATCGCCAACCGCAGAAACGGTGGCTTCGCCCTTTGGAATGTAGCCGCCGCGTTGTGCATTTAACGCGCGTTCGCCATGCATCGCGTCCACCAGCTCAATCGATGGGATAAGGCCAATAGCAACGCAGATGGTGTCACAGGCAATTTCTGCACCCGACGACAATGTGGCGCTTTCAACCCCGTTTATTCCACCTTTCGCCGAAGCGATGGTTTGACCGCAGTATAATGCAATGCCAGCGGCTTCCACTTTGGTGATGAGTTCAGAACGGCCTTGCGGTGCCGCACGCACTTCGACAAGCCCGACGACGTCTATCCCACGTTTTTTGGCCAACAACGCTGTTTCGAGCGCCAGATCGTGCGAGCCGATTACCAGCACACGCCGTCCAGCAAACGCCTCATAGCGGGTGAGCAGCATTTGCAACGCCGCAGCGCCCATCACGCCAGGCTGGTTCCAGCCCGGGAATGCCATCGATAGGTCGCGCCCGCCGGTTGCGAGGATAATATTGTCAAAGCCGACGATCCATGATCTTTCTGCATCGGCCAGACCGACGACCTGTTCCGGCAGGCTCGCAACGCCCGGACCATTGCGATAAACACCCCATGCAGTGGTGCCGAGCAGTAACTCAACTCCCGCATCCATCGCTGTTTCCAACGCAGGCATGCTCATGAAAATTGCTTCGAGCATGCGCTCTGTATTTTGTGTCGCGGCGGTCATGCGTCCGCCAAAATACAGCGGCACATCATTGCCCATCAATGCACCTGAAACAGGATTTTCATCGACAAGCAAAACCCGTAAACCCGCATTTGCTGCATCAACTGCCGCTGCGACGCCGCTTGGACCAGCGCCGACAACGACAGTATTATAATGCGCTTCGGGCGCGCTGCGCGTGCCGTTGATTGCGCATATATCGGTACCCGTAAAGTTCAGTTCCATCACACCGCCTCCAGCGCTTGGCGCAAATCGCCTATTAAATCTTCAACATGTTCCAACCCGACAGATAGCCGGATCGTGCCGTCGGTGATACCACCCGCCAGCCGCTGTTCAGGGGCGACCGCATAATGCGTGGTACTCGCCGAATGGCAGATTAAAGTTTCCGACCCGCCCAGACTGACGGCCACTTTGAGTAGCTGCAAGCGGTCAAGCATGCGAAATGCCTCAGCCTCTCCGCCGTGCAGGTGGAACGAAAAGGTAGAACCTGCCGCCTTACACTGCCGGTCATAAACAGAACGTGCCCTTGTGCCTTGTTCCAAGAAACCAAGATAAGTTACGTCCGCTACTTTGGGATGGCCGCGCAGAAATTCCGCAACGCCGCGTGCATTGTCCATCGCGCGCTCGGTACGAACGGCTACCGATTCCAATGAACGCAGAACAAGCCATGACGTATAGGGATCAAGGTGATTGCCCCAGGTCGTGCGTTGCATCCGCAGATGGTTGATCAACTCTGTACGACCGGTAATCCCGCCCGCGAGCAGATCGCTATGCCCACCGCAATATTTGGTGAGCGAGGTCATGCACAAGTCAACGCCATGTTCGATGGGGCGCTGTGCAAACGGACCAAGTAACGTATTGTCGACCACGACAAGAGGACGATGCCCTTGCTGAGCACCAACCTCATCCGCGATCTGCACCATCAGGTCTAGATCGACTATCGCCGCCGTTGGGTTTGCCGGGGTCTCGGCAATGATAAGCTTAAGTGGCCCCTTGGACATTGCAGCCTGTGCCGCCGCGCGGACTTCATGCTCGTTCGTGCCATCAAGATATGCCGCGGCATGCGATCCAAATTGCGGCATGATGCTGTTGTACAGCATGTCGACGCCGCCATAGATTGGACGTCCATGCAATACGCTGTCGCCGGGGCGGACATAAGCCAACGCGATGCTCGAATGGGCGGCCATGCCGCTTGAATACGCGACTGCCTCTTCCACGCCGTCAATTGCCGCAAGGCGCTTTTCCAAAAAATCTAATCCCGGATGGCCAAGCCGCGAATAAATATGGTTGGTTTCCCCGACCAGAGGCCCACTGCCGTCAAAATACGCTTCATGCACGTCTTTGGCGTGCTGCGCAGAGGGATACACAAAGGTCGAGGTCATGAAGATCGGCGGTTTGACCGAACCCATGCCCATTTCAGGGTCGTAGCCATAAGCGACCGCCAGCGTTTCGGGACGCAACCCCTTATCTTTATTGCTTGCCATGGGCTTCAATATACGCACGGGACTTGTCACAATAATAGTCGGTAAAACGCTGCGCGAGCATTTCGGCTTCTTGCGAATAGGGGCCGGGTGTGTAGCCAAGGCTATTAACACCAACCTGATTGTTTTCGGCCAGGGCCTTGTCCTCTAAATTTGTCTTGGTCCATAGATCTATGAGTTTTTCGACGTCATAATCAACACCTTCGACAGCATCCTTATGCACATACCATTTACCCGTCACATGGGTTTCATTGGGACCGACGGGCATAGCGCTGAACATGAACACATGGTCTG
>NZ_JBIKPH010000101.1:0-8944 GCF_044357595.1 Sphingorhabdus sp.
TGGGCCTGCGCACCCGCGGCGTCCGTGTGGTCAGCTGCCCTAGCTGCGCACGCCAAGGTTTTGATGTCATCCGCACGGTGCAGAAGCTTGAGGATGCACTTGGCCATATCAAAACACCGATGTCGCTCTCGGTCCTCGGCTGCGTTGTCAACGGCCCCGGCGAAGCGCGCGAGACCGACATTGGCATCACGGGCGGCGGCAATGGCAAACATATGGTCTATCTATCCGGCATTACCGACCATCATGTTGAGGATGACGACATGGTCAGCCATATTGTGCGGTTGGTCGAGGCGAAAGCTGCAGAAATCGACGCTGGCGCAAGCGTGAGCATGGACACGTTACACGGGAAAGCGGCTTGAGCCTCTCGATACGGGCTGCAACGCCGGCCGATTTATCGCTTATTGGGCAGTTCATTCGCGACTTGGCGGAATATGAAAAGCTGGCGCATGCGGTGCGTTTTGACGAGGCGGTGATGGCACAAAAGCTGTTCGGACCGCGCCCTTATGCCGAGGTGCTGATTGGCGAGATTGACGCCGTGCCGGAGGGGTTCGCCTTGTTCTTCCATAATTTTTCGACCTTCGAAGGACGGCCGGGCATTTATTTGGAGGATTTGTTCGTCCGACCTGATTCCCGTGGTTCGGGGCTTGGCAAGGCATTGCTTGGCACGCTTGCCGGGCTTGCGGTCGAGCGCGATTGTGCGCGGCTGGAATGGTCAGTGCTTGATTGGAACACGCCAGCGATTGATTTTTACAAGGCGCTGGGGGCAACGCCTATGGACGAATGGACAGTCTACCGCGTCGATGGTGGCGCGCTCAATAACCTTGCCGCACACAGCCTCTAGACATGGCTGAACTCCACCCGCGTCCGTTCATCCCGTTCATGGTGGCTGCCGCGGGCATCGGCACCTTTTCGTTAATGGATGTGGCGATGAAGGACCTCGCTTTGTCGCTTGGTACCTATAATGCCGTGATGTGGCGCAACTGCCTTGGTGCGTTGTTCATGGGGCTGTTGTTTATCGGTACGCGGCAGAAATGGCCGCCAGCGCACATCCTGAAAATACATCTGTGGCGCGGCATGGTTGCGTCGGTCATGTCGATCAGCTTTTTCTGGTCGCTGACAAAATTGCCGTTCGCTGAAGCCATCGGGCTTAGCTTCATTGCGCCAGTAATCGCACTCTATTTGGCCGCCGTGATATTGGGGGAGACAATTGGCCGTGAAGCCATCTGGGCGTCGCTGGCGGGGCTTGGCGGGGTGGTTATCATCATAGCTGGCCGGTTGAGCGGACATTATACCAATGGGCATCTATGGGGCGCTGCGGCAGTTTTGTTTTCGGCGGTTGTGTTTGCCTATAACCTGATCCTCGCGCGCAAGCAGGCGCAGGTTGCAGGGCCAATTGAAATTGCATTTTTTCAAAATCTTTTCGTCGCCGCGACACTCAGCTTTGCAGCACCGTGGTTTTTGCAGCCCATTGGTGCGGCTCATGCCCCCTTGATCGGTGGCGCAGCGATATTGTCGATCATCTCGCTGTTACTTTTAAGCTGGGCCTATGCGCGGGCGGAGGCGCAGATCTTGATACCCGTTGAATATACCGCCTTTGTTTGGGCGGCGTTGTTCGGTTGGCTGTTCTTTGCCGAACCGGTCACCGTGCCAGTGTTATTGGGGACAGTGTTGATCGTCAGCGGCAGCCTAATTGCCGCGCGGGCCAAGCCAGAGCCGGTGAACCAAGTGGAGATTGCGGCGGTTTAGCCGCACGCGGACCCGATGGCTACGCCGCCAGCGCAGAGTAAATCATTGTCTTGATCTCGCGGCGCACCGGGTAGGTGGTTGACGGCAATAACTGCGTCATGAAAATCATGATGATATCCTCGACCGGATCGACGAAGAAGGCAGTTGAATACATGCCCCCCCAATAGAAATCGCCCGTTGAGCAAGGCGTCAATGTCGCCGCGCTGTCGATGGTGGTGGCAAAGCCAAGGCCGAAACCGATGCCCGCCATTTCTGCCTCACTGAACAGTGATTTCGACATTTGCGTCAGGTCCTGCCCGCCGGGAATATGGTTTGCGGTCATCAGCTCGATCGTCTTTGGGCTGAGGATCTGCGCGCCATCTAACGCGCCGCCATTGAGCAACATCCGGCAGAAGCGGTAATAATCGGCAACGCTCGATGCAAGCCCGCCGCCGCCTGAATTGAATGACCAGCCCTTGGTCCACATGCTGTCGGCGCCTGCCTTGTCGATCAGCTTCATTTTTGTTTCGGGGTCAAAGGCGAAGCCTTCGGGGATGCGCGCTGCTTTGCCGGCTGGCACCTGAAAGAAACTGTCCGTCATGCCCAAGGGCGTGAAAATATGTGTCTGGAAATATTCGGGCAACGAAAGCCCGCTGATGCGTTCCACTAAGATGCCGACTATGTCGGTCGCAACCGAATAATTCCACTGCGTGCCGGGGTCGAACTCCAATGGGATTTGCGCCAGCGTATCAATCACGCTCTGCGACGTATTTTTAGTCCAGCTTTCGACATCGGTCTTGCGATAGGCCGCGTCGATATTGCCTTGTTCCTGAAAGCTATAGGTGAAACCAGCGGTGTGCCGCAGAAGATCAATCACCCGCATTTGTGTCTTTGGCGCGCGCGTCATAAACGGCACATTGCCGCCGCCGCCCACAAAAACGCCCAGTTGCGCAAATTCGGGGATATATTTGGTGACTGGGTCCGTGAGCGCAACCAGGCCCTGTTCCACCAATTGCATGAACGCGACCGAGGTAATCGGTTTGGTCATTGATGCGATACGGAAGATGGCATCTTCGGCGACGCCAGAGCTCCACTGCAGCGCGATATCATCGCCACGGCCGACCAACACCGACGCGAACGGCAATTTGCCATTGTCGAGATAATTGGCCTGAATGAACGCAGGAATTCGGGCGAGGCGGTCGGAAACGAAACCTAAGTCTTCGGCGCTCATACTGCGGTTTGTCCTGTCAATTGACGGGTTACAGGGTGCGAGCTTGAAAGCCCGCCATCGACGGCGATGGCTTGGCCGTTGACATAAGAAGCCTGGTCGCTGGCTAGGAACAAAGCCACATTGGCGAGTTCTTCTGGCTGCGCGCCGCGGCGCAAGGGGTTCAGGCGGCCAATCTTCTCGGTCACACCCTTTTCACGGGCATAATCGAATGTCGGCTTTGTCATACCGGTTTCGGTCAGCCCTGGGCAAATCGCGTTGCAGCGGACATTGGTCCCTGACAGTTGTTGCGCGCTGACTTGCGCCAGATTGATGACGCCTGCCTTGGATGCCGAATAAGGCGGGCCGCCAGCTCCGGAACGGATACCAGCGACGCTTGCCATCAGGATGATCGATCCGCCATTGCCCGCGTCCGCCATCGCTTTGCCCGCATGCTTGACCATCAGCCACGGGCCAATCAGGTTGACGCGCAAGACGCTGGTGAAGTTTTCAACGGTGTTGTCAAAAATGCCTTCCATGCCGCCCGAAATGCCAGCGTTGGCAAAGGCGATGTCGAGATGGCCGTGCTGCGCGATTGTCTTGGCAACCAGCGCCGCCACATCGGCTTCATCGCCTGCGTCCATTTGCACGGCAGTCGCGGCATCACCTATCATCGCCGCAGTGTCATGCACCGATGCCGCCATGTCACCCAAAACGACTTTAGCGCCCTCGGCTGCAAAGCGGATGGCGGACGCGCGGCCAATGCCTGAGCCAGCGCCGGTGATGATGGCGACTTTGCCCTCTAATGCTCCACTCATACGACAACTCCTCCATCAATCACAATTGTCTGTCCGGTCATAAAGCTTGAGGCGTCGGACGCGAGATATACCGCAGCACCCGCAATTTCGCGCGGCTCAGCAATACGGCCCAGCGCCGCGCCAGAGGTTGATGTCTTCAAATTTTCGGGATTCTCCCACAAGCCTCGCGCAAAATCGGTTTTTACCAGCCCGGGCGCGATCGAATTGATACGCACATTATGCGGGCCATATTCGCGCGCGAGATTCTTGGTCATCTGAATATCTGCCGCCTTGGTGATCCCATATGCACCCAAGATCGGCGTTCCGCGCAAGCCAGCAATCGACGATACGATGACAATGGATCCCGATTTGCGCTCTATCATTTCGGGTATGACCATCTGGATCAACCAATGCTGCGATACGATATTGTTATCCAATGTCTTGCGCAGTTGCTCGTCAGTTATCGTCGCCATCGGCCCATAATGCGGGTTGGATGCGGCGTTGCAGACCAAAACATCGACTTTGCCAAAGGCCTTGCGCGCTTCATCGACGAGATTTTGCAAGCTTTCCTTTGAGGACAGGCTTGAGGCTACGGCAAGCGCCGCGCCTGTATGCTTGGCATTGATACCAGCGGCGACGGCCGCGCAATCGTCGATAGTACGGCTAGAAATCACAACCTTCGCGCCATGACCGGCCATTTCTTCGGCAATCGCCTGACCAATGCCGCGCGATGAACCTGTGATGATGGCAACCTTGCCGGTCATATCGAATAAAGACATTCTCTCTCCTTTTCCTCGCCGCGTGCGGGGAGGATTATCAATTACGCCCCAGCCTTCTCCGCGAACTTCCATGCAGATTCTGCCAGTGGGAATACGCGCTCGGCCATGGCTTGTGCATGTGACGAACTTGCGGTGCCGTCGATGACACGTTTTTTGATGCCTTGGATAATCCCGGCAAGCCGGAAGAAATTATACGCAAAATACCAGTTCATGTCGGGCACGCCGTCACGGTTCGTGGCGGCGCAATAGCGTTCGACCATCGCGTCCAATTCAGGAATGCCCAACGCTGCGCGATCCAAGTCCATGATACCCGAGCGGCCTTCATTCTGCGTTACCCATGCCATCGCGACATACGTAAAATCTGCCAGCGGGTCGCCCAAGGTCGACAATTCCCAGTCCAGCACCGCCACGACCTTTGCCTCTTTCGCATCGAAGATCATATTATCAATGCGATAGTCGCCATGGACGACGCTGGTGCGGGTCTGTTCGGGCAAGGTTTTGGGCAGCCATTCGATGAGGCGTTCCATTTCGGGCATCGTCTCGGTTTCGGCGAGCCTATATTGCTTCGTCCAGCGTTCGACCTGCCGCCCGAAATAATTCCCGGGCTTGCCAAAATCGGACAGGCCAGCGCCTTCGACATTAACATTGTGCAGCGCCGCCAATGTATCGATCATCGCCTCGTACGTCGCACGGCGCTCCGTTGGGTTAGAATCCGGCATGGAACCGTCCCAGATCGTCCGGCCTTCAACCATATCCATGATATAGAACATCGACCCAGCGACACTGTCGTCGGTGCATAGGCCAAAGGGCTTTGCGACCGGAAAGCCGGTTGGGTACAAGCCCGCAATCACCTTATATTCACGGTCAACGGCATGTGCGCTCGGTAGCAGGACGCCAAATGGCTTGCGACGCAGCACATAAGAACCGCTTTTGGCGTTCAACCGATATGTCGGGTTCGACTGACCACCTGCAAATTTCAGAACCTCGACTGGACCTTCAAATCCTTCGACATGCGCATCCATCCATTGCGCCAATGCTGTGGCATCAAGGATGTCCGCACCCGTTGGCGCGACCGTTCCGGTAAAGGCCGTTTGCGCGTCAATCGGGGTTGGGGCTGCGCTCATTGGTCAAAAACGATGACCGAACGGGCCGAGTCACCGCGCGTCATCTGGTCAAAACCTTCGTTAATCCGCTCCAGCGGAATGGTCTCCGAAATGATGGTGTCGAGATCCAGTAGACCGCGCATGTAGAAATCCACCAGACGCGGGATATCAACCGGGAAGCGGTTGCCGCCCATGATCGCGCCTTGCAGTTTCTTGCCGGACAAAAGGTCCATCGCGGACAAGCCTACCGAATGCTGCAACGGCATCATGCCAAGTATGGTTGCTGTTCCGCCGCGCTTGAGTGACTTGACCGCAAGCGTGCCGGATGCAGGACGTCCCACAGCTTCAATCGCATGGTCAACACCGCCCTTGGTCAGTTCCTGAATTTGCGCAGCGGCATCATCGGCCAAGGCATCGACCACATCGGTCGCGCCCAGCTTCAACGCCATCGCCCGCTTTTCAGGCAACGGGTCAGCCGCGATGATGCGTCCAGCCCCTGCAATCTTGGCGGCATTAATTGTGGCAAGGCCAACGCCGCCGCAGCCAATGACGGCAACGGTTTCGCCGGGTGTAACCTTACACGCGTTGAATATCGTGCCAGCACCCGTGGTCACAGCGCAGCCAATGACCGACGCCTGCGGCAACGGCATGTCGGGATGAATGGCGACGCACGCATGTTCATGCACCAACATCATTTCGGCATAAGCCGACAGGTTCAGCATCTGGTTGACGATGCTGCCATCTGGCCGCGTCAGACGCGGTGCTTCGCCCGGCCTGCGGCGGGTTTCGCCGCCAAGGCACAGCGACATCCGTCCAGTGACGCAATATTCGCAATGGCCGCAGAATGCGCTCAGGCAAGTGACAACAGCGTCGCCGACCTTAACCGTGCGCACTTCGCTGCCCACAGCCTCAACAATGCCCGCTGCCTCATGTCCCGGTATTGCGGGTAAGGGATGCGGATAGGTGCCTTCGATAAAGTGTAGGTCGCTATGGCACAGCCCACAGGCCGCGGTGCGGATAAGCACCTCATGCGGCCCGGGATTGGCGATGTTGATCTGCTCGATTTGAAGCGGTTTACCCGCTTCGATCAGGACAGCAGCCTTCACCGTGTTGCCCCCATGTCGCCGCTGGACAGTCCGTCTTTGCTGCGGCTACCATGCTTGCCAAGTTCCATACGGGCAATTGCGCGGGCGTGTACTTCGTCTGGACCATCGGCCAAACGCAGTGTGCGCTGATGCGCCCATGCCGATGCAAGACCGAAATCGTCGGACACGCCGCCGCCACCATGCGCTTGAATCGCATTGTCGATGATGCTCAGCGCCATATTCGGGGCCTGCACCTTGATCATCGCGATTTCTGCTGCTGCAGCCTTGTTGCCGACCTTGTCCATCATGTCCGCTGCCTTCAGGCAGAGCAGGCGGGTCATTTCAATGTCGATACGGGCCCGTGCAATGCGTTCTTCCCACACGCTCTGTTCGGCAACGGTCTTGCCAAAAGCAACGCGGGTTTGCAGCCGCTTGCACATTTTCTCCAGTGCCTCTTCGGCGACACCGATCGTGCGCATGCAATGGTGGATGCGGCCTGGTCCAAGGCGCCCTTGCGCGATCTCGAAGCCGCGACCTTCGCCCAGCAGTATGTTTGACGCCGGAATGCGGACATCCTTCAATTCGATTTCCATATGGCCATGCGGCGCGTCGTCGTATCCGAAGACAGGCAAATGGCGCAGAATGTTTACGCCGGGGGCATCAAGCTCCATCAGCACCATCGATTGCTGCGCATGACGCTTGGCTTCGAAATCGGTCTTGCCCATGACAATTGCGATTTTGCAGCGCGGGTCGCCTGCACCTGATGACCACCATTTCACGCCATTGAGGACATATTCGTCGCCTTCACGGCGGATGGAGGTTTCGATGTTGGTTGCGTCGGACGAAGCAACGGCTGGCTCAGTCATCAAAAACGCCGAACGGATTTCGCCGTTCATCAACGGGATCATCCATTTTTCTTTATGCGCGGCGGTTCCGTAACGCAGGAAAACTTCCATGTTTCCGGTGTCTGGCGCGGAGCAGTTATAGACTTCCGATGCAAAGCCGATGCGGCCCATTTCTTCGGCGCAGAGGGCATATTCCATGTTGTTGAGGTCTGGGCCCTCAAAATGGATGCTGTCATCGACGTGTACACGGCCTGACGTTGGCGGCATGAACAGGTTCCAAAGGCCAGCGGCCTTGGCCCGTGCCTTTTCCTCTTCGACGACTTGAAGCACTTTCCAACGGTCGCCAGCGGCCTGCTCGGCATAATAATCGGCAATGCGTGGACGCAAGAAGCGTTCGTTATGATCGCGGATACGGTCCCGCCAGTAGGTTTGCTTGTCGGTGAGATCGAAATCCATGGTTCATTCCTCTTTCATTTTTAATTGATCGGTTAACTGGCAGACTCTGCCGCTGTGTTCAAGACGCGCAAACGTTCATTATGACTTTCACGCGAAATAGGGAAATGCCTCAGGACAAGAACGCCGATAATCCCAAAGGTCAGCACCGTGCCCATATAATATAGCGCAAGCCCGTCGAGCACGGCAACATCCACGCGCCCGGGTACCGCATTTTGCGGGAAATCTGCAAAGGTCAGGATCATGCCCGCTGCGAATGTGCCAATGCCAACGGCGCATTTCTGCATGAAGAAATAGCCGGCGAAAAACAAACCTTCGGAACGCCTGCCGGTTTCCTGCTGCGACGCCTCAACCACATCAGCCATCATGGATGATGTCAGCATCATCATGCCGACTGCCGCGCTGTTGGTCATGGCCACCAGAGCGAACATGAACAGGATCGAAGGGTTATTTGGCGCGCCGGGCACAAGGTCCAAAAGCCAGCTGCCGTACAAGCCTGCCGTGAAGGTCATGGATATCATCGCCAGCAATATGGCTGCATTCTTCTTACCCAAACGCGCCGAAAGGGGCGGAACGATGATGAATGCCACGATGACAGTCGTAAACAAGATAAGCGCATAATAGAGCATCTCCATTTGCTTAAGCTGCCACAGAAAACCTAGCTGATAATTGGTTAGCGCAAATGTCAGCCCCTGATTGATCAACCCGAATACAGCGGCAGATACCAGCCACAGAAACGCCCGGTTGGAGAGCGTCACCTTCGCCTCTGCAAAGGCATGGCCAAGGCCAACACCGCGCGGGGCAGGGGGCGATTGCTTGGCAACATGCCGATGCTGCCCAAGCGCGGAGATCAATACCGCGCCCGTCATCATCAACGCACCCCAAACGGAATATGCATCATAACCTACAGGGTCGCTCACACCCTTTTCGCCCGTGAAGAAAATGCCATA
>NZ_JBIKPH010000102.1:0-8930 GCF_044357595.1 Sphingorhabdus sp.
GCAAGGCCGCCACCGATAATCTGGACATCAAAATTTTTGCTCATTCGGCGCGGCTATCAAAAATCTTTGGCGCTGCACAGGCAAAAGCGCCAAGATGGGCTATGGGATTTACACTTAACTCTTCTGCTGACGGGACGATATTGCGGCCAACCGTGGTTCCGCCGCCTTCCGATGCGCATAAATATAGCAGGGGGCACGCAATGGTTTGGAGTGGGCCAGCGTTGCACACCGGCGCGTCGCGGCTATCGGCTCAGGGGTCGTTGGCCGTGGGCGCAGGGTTGGTCACCATCGTTGGCGAGAGGGCTGCGCTGGCGGAACATGCCGCCCATGTTACCGCAATCATGCTGCGGGAAGCTAACCCGGCTTTTGACTTTGTGGACGATCACGTATCTGCCTTTGCCATTGGTCCGGGGGAGGGGCAGGGTCCCAGCAAGCCGTCCTCAAAGTGCTTGGATGCGGTGTTCCCACAGTGCTCGATGCCGACGCGTTGACGACGTTTGAAAAACACCCAGAGTTACTGTTTAACGCCGTCGCTTCGACTGACGTCATGACACCACATCTAGGCGAATTTCAGCGTATTTTTCCGGATATAAAATTGGAGGGTCGGCAGAAAGCCGTTATTCGTGCAGCGGAACGGGCGCAATGCGTGGTCCTCCTCAAAGGCGCGGAGACATGCATCGCCGCGCCCGATGGCAGCTATCTGGTGAACCGTCATGCGTCGCCTTGGTTGGCGACTGCGGGGTCGGGTGATGTCCTGACGGGGCTGATCTGCGGATTATTGGCGCAGGGTGTTCCGTCCTTTGACGCGGCCGCCATAGCCACTTGGTTGCATGGCGACATTGGTGTGCGCGCTGGGCCGGGCCTGACAGCAGACAGCATGATTGGGTATATTCCGCTTGTCTTGCGCGGATGTTTGCACGATGCATCGGGGCATGTCTCAGGATCTCGCACATAAACGGCCCTATTTGCTCGGAAGTCTGCTTGCGGGGATAAGCTTTCCTGCATCATGGCTTTTCCTGCCGCTTGATGGCGGTTTGATTGCAATGTGCTGGAAAATGGCTGCGGTGGGCTTTCTCGTGCCATTTGCCTTGCGCCGACACCATAAGGGTGAATTTGTCGCGCTTGCCATCATGCTTGCTTTTTATGCTTTGGGTGACGGGCTGATCGAACTCAGCATGGTCGCTGGCGCGCTTGCCTTTGCCGCTGGTCATCTCGTTGCAATCTTCATCTATTTTCGTCACCGGCGCGTCAAACCGGTGTTCAGTCAGAAGTTATTGGCTGTTACAATTCTATTGGCAACGCCGGTGATAGCTTTTTTCCTGCCGCCCACGCGAGACGAGGGCAGCCAAGTTGCTGCGTATAGCATCATCCTCGCCGCAATGGCCGCGATGGCATGGAGTAGCAATTTTCCTCGCTACCGCGTTGGGCTTGGCGCTTTATTGTTCGTCTTTTCTGACCTGCTGATCTTTGCCGAACTTGGGCCATTGGCAGAATCCGAAATGACCGGCATTGCCATTTGGTATCTCTATTATTTCGGCGTGCTGATTATCGCTGTTGGTATCGCGCAAACATTGGTCAAACGTGGCCATTTCGCAGGTGGCGAAGAACGTGACTGACGCACATTCAGACTGACGACGAACATGCACGTCCGTCATATCGCGCAATACGGATTAACGCCCGCTGCGTGCTTTCCAGGCAGAAAGCTGCACTGGCACCAGATCGACCATGTCCTGCATGACGAGCGAGACGTCTATGAGGTGAAGCCCCCAGTCCTGCGCGACAAATGCGCCAAAGCGCACATCGCCGCCGACATCATCAATGCGCGGATCAGCGGGATCAGCGTTAATGCGAACCGACAGGACATTTGCGCCGTTCACTGTCACACACTGCGCAGAATACAGCCCAGGCACCGCAACGCTGGGTGTGGTTATGGGTGCGTTGTCTTTGGTCCAGGCTGGACTGGCTGCGACAAGGTCGCCGATAGCGGCGCCGCTCGGAAAGCGCGGGTGCACAGTGGCCATGCCGCCGCCAAGGGCAGCTGGGTTGGCGCAAATTGACTCCTGCGCGGTGTTTGGCACGCGACCAAAACGGCTATTCGCAGGTGGCGGAGTGGTTTCGCGAAAGCTTGTCCAGGCGATGACACAGTTGGTTTGTCCAGCGCTTCGGCAGACAGGTGTCTGTTTCAAATCAGCGCCCTGATCCTCGCCCTTTGGCACAGCAACATTGGTACCTGCAAGCATCGCCGAAAGCATCTTAGCCGCAGCGGCTTTACCTTCTATTTCCTCGGCAATTAGGCGCTTGAGCAAGCCCGACCCTTGCGAATGCCCAACAAGAACGAAAGGACGACCTTTATTGTCAGCCGCCATATATTGCCGCCACGCATCGCGCGCGTCATTATACCGCAGCTCTGGATCCATTGGGATCGGGTTGCCCTTCATGTTCGAACGCAACCAGCTTAACGTCGACTGCCGATAGAGGGGCGCAAAGGTCCGGCATACTGTGCCAAAACGTGCAAATTGCGCCTCAACCACGCGGTGTTCTTCGTCATTGGCGATCATGTCGCTATTGCCGCCTGCGTCGTAGGACAAGGTTGGGTAGACATAGAAGCAATCCGCTTCTGGTGCACTCGCCCGCTTGACCGCACGCACAATGCGGGTTCCGTCGGGTGCCACTTCAGTCACGTCTAGGCTTGGTGTGCTGCACGCATCGCGGCGGTCAGGGCGGCATAACCAATTCTGATCAAGCGCATAATCATTTGGCACAGCGACAGGAAGGGCAGGCGCACTTTGAGCGGTGGCTACAAGGGCTGCAGCAATTAAGGTCGCAGTTGTCATTCTGGATCGTTTCCTTCCGGAGCAGCAACATCGTCGGGTGCAACCGCAACATCATCGGGTGCAACCGCACCCTCGTCGCCATCTTCATCGCTCTCATCAATCTTCGCCGCGCCAACCACATGTTCATTGTCGCCGACATTGAACAAACGCACGCCAGCGGTTCCGCGGCCGAGAACGCGTAAGCTTTCCAGTGGCATGCGGATGAGCTTTGCCTGATCCGTGACGAGCATCAACTGATCGCCCTTAGTCGCGGGGAAGCTGGCCACAACCGGGCCGTTGCGTTCGATATTGTCAATGTTGGTGATGCCTTGTCCGCCACGTCCAGTGCGGCGATAGCCATAAGCCGATGACAATTTGCCATAGCCATTGGCGCAGACCGTGAGGATGAACTGCTCACGCTCCGCCATTTCCGCGATGCGCTCCGCGGTCATGGTAGGATCGCCTTCTTTCTCGGGCTTCCAAGGTGCAAAGCGCAGATAATCTTCACGCTCTTCCGCCGAAGTGCCAACGCGTTTGAGGATGGACAGCGAAATAACCGCGTCGTCCTTACCAAGCTTCATAGCGCGAACGCCGGTCGATGCGCGGCTTTGGAATTCGCGGATGTCGTCGGCGGCAAAGCGAATTGCCTTGCCATTGCGGCTTGCAAGCAAGACGTCGTCCTCAGCGCTGAGCAATTCAACGCCAATCAATTTATCGTCGGCATCTTCACCTTCGAACTTCATCGCAATTTTGCCGTTGCTTGGTACATTGGCAAAGGCGTCCATGCTGTTACGGCGGGCATAGCCCTTTGAAGTTGCAAATACGACGCTGAGGCCACCCCATTCCGCTTCATCTTCGGGTAGGGTCAAAACGTTTGAAATGACTTCACCTTCACCAAGCGGCAACAGGTTGACCATGGGCCGACCGCGCGTGGTCGGGCCGCCTTCGGGCAACTTCCACACCTTCAGGCGATACACCTTGCCGATGTTGGAGAAGAACAGAACCGGCGTATGTGTGCTGGTCACGAATAATTCGGTGACGGCATCCTCTTCCTTGGTCGCCATACCCGCGCGGCCCTTACCGCCACGGTTCTGCGCCCGGAATGTCGCCAAAGCGGTGCGCTTGATATAACCGCCATGGGTGACGGTCACGACCATTTCCTCACGCTCCATCAGGTCTTCGTCATCGAGCCCATCCCAGCTTGCGGTGATTTCGCACAAACGTGGCGTGGAGAATTCGGCGTCGATGGCGACGAGTTCGTCGCGCAAGACAGTGTATAGCTTTACACGATCGCCCAAGATGGCGAGAAGTTCGGTAATGGTCTCTGCGAGCCCTGCAAGCTCTTTACCGATCTCGTCGCGACCAAGTGCTGTCAAACGATGGAGGCGTAGCTCCAGAATTGCGCGGACCTGCAACTCGGACAATTGATAGCTGTCGCCGTTAATCTCGGCTTCTACAGCTTCTACCAATTTGATGTAGGATGCGATTTCGGCAATCGGCCATTTGCGTGCAATCAAGGCAGCGCGCGCTTCGGCGGGGCTGGCCGAACCACGAATGATCCGCACAACTTCGTCCAAATTGGTAACTGCGACGACAAGGCCAAGCAACAAATGCGCGCGTTCGCGGGCCTTGTTGAGCTCAAACTTGGTCCGGCGGGTAATGACTTCTTCACGGAAACGAATGAAGGATTCGATGATGTCGCGTAGGTTCAGAACCTCTGGCCGTCCACCACGAATGGCGAGCATATTGGCCGGAAAGCTTGATTGCGCCTGTGTGTGGCGCCACAATTGGTTGAGGACAACGTCCGTGGTCGCATCACGCTTTAGGTCGATAACAATGCGCACGCCCTTGCGGCTCGATTCATCGCGGATGTCGGACACACCCTCAATGCGCTTGTCTTTGGCGGCTTCGGCGATTTTCTCGACAAGGCCGGATTTGCCGACTTGAAACGGAATGCTGGTGAGGACGATTGACCGGCGGTCGCCTTTTCCTTCTTCAATCTCATGCCGCGCGCGCTGCATGATGGAGCCTTTACCCTCACGATAGGCGGCGCGTGCGCCGCCCGTACCGAGTATCAGCGGCGCGGTAGGAAAATCAGGGGCAGGGACGATTTCGATCAGTTCGTCGATGGTGATCGCGGGATTGTCGATATAGGCCAAGCAGGCCTTGATGACTTCGCCCAGATTGTGTGGCGGGATGTTGGTCGCCATGCCGACGGCGATACCGCCAGCGCCATTGACCAAAAGGTTCGGGAAACGGGCAGGCAGAACCTGCGGCTCTTCACGGCTGCCGTCATAATTGGGCTGGAAATCGACAGTGTCCTTGTCGAGATCATCCAGAAGCGCGTTGGCAACCTTGTTCAAGCGTGCTTCGGTGTAGCGCATGGAAGCTGGTGGATCGGGGTCCATCGACCCAAAATTTCCCTGACCATCGATCAGTGGCACGCGCATGGACCAGTCTTGGGTCATACGGGCCAGTGCGTCGTAAATCGCGCTATCTCCGTGCGGGTGATAGTTACCCATGACGTCGCCGACGATCTTTGCTGATTTACGGTAAGGGCGGCCTGCAACAAAGCCGCCTTCTTGGCTGGCGAACAAGATGCGGCGGTGGACCGGTTTTAAACCATCGCGGACGTCGGGCAGGGCCCGAGACACAATGACCGACATCGCATAATCGAGATAGCTCGACTTCATTTCGTCGACAATGTCGACTGGTGAAATGTCGGATGGGTCTATTGTTACTATGTCGTCGCTCACAGCGCGAAAATCCTTATATTTTTTGGGTAGATTTACACTACACGCCTATCGTCCAAATGACTACACGCGACTGCCGCATTCGCGGTGTTTTCACCAGCTTATCCACAGATTCACGCCATGGCAGCCGTCAGGGCGCGATAGGGGTGCCATCATAAGCAAAAATCTGTCCGCTTTGCTCTGGTTTAAGCTGCTGCAGCACGCCGAGCAAGTTTTCGGCTGCGCGGGCCGGGGTGAAGCGTTCATGGGCTGGATTGCCCTTGAATGGAGCGCTGAGGGCGGTCTCGACAGTGCCGGGATGTAGGCCCACGATGATCGACTGCGGATTTTTGCGCTGCCATTCGATTGCGATGTTACGGATAAGCATGTTGAGCGCCGATTTCGATGCGCGATAGCTGTGCCATCCGCCCAAGCTATTGTCTGAAATACTTCCTACCCGTGCCGACAAGGCGGCAAAACAGATTGGGCCTTGCTTGGCCATTATCGGCAAAAAATGTTTGGCCACAAGCGCAGGCCCGACGGCGTTGACGCGATAGTTTTGCATCATCCAGTCAGGATCGAGTTCACGCAGACTTTTTTCAGGTCCTTTGCCGGCTGAATGCAGCAGTCCCGTGGCGACGATCACTAACTGAACGGGGGGCAGGGTGTCCGCCAAGGACGCGGCGGCCGTTGCAATGCTAGCCTCATCAAGGATATCGACGGGGAGATCGCTCTCTCGGTGCAGACGAATGACGTTTGCGTAGCTTGAGCCATGGTCTAACGCATCCGCCAAAGCCGCGCCGATACCACCCCTGGCTCCAATTATCACTGCGGTGCGATCAGCCACTTGTTTTTTGTTCCATTTCGTTCAACGGGAATTCATGCAGTGGCGCTATGGCAATTGCACAGACGTTGGCAAGGTTCTATAAACCGATCCATTAAGCGGCCACGGCCAAAAATACTATCGCGGAGAGTAATATGAAACTGGTTTCAAAATTTGCCTTAGCCCTTTCTTTAGTCGCGGTATCCGCCGCACCGGCGGCGTTTGCGCAGTCCGATGAAAAACCTAAAAAGGAAAAAAAAGGTAAGGAAGTAGCGCCTGCTGCGCCGAAGCGGAATTATTCCAAGCCGTTTATCGCGGCATATATGCCAGTGGCGAACATGCTTAACAAAACCAAGGATGCCGTCGCCGCCAAGGCGGCGTTTTCGACGGTTGTTGCAGCGATCGGCAACGACGATGACCGGTATGAAGCAGGCATTCTTGCGATCAATATCGGCGCGCCGTTGAAAGATTTGGCGTTTCAGGAGCAGGGCATTGACCTGCTGATCGGATCGGCAACTACGCCAGTCGATTTGAAGAAGGAATATACCTTCAGAAAGGGCGCCATTGCCTATGATGGCAAGAGGTTTGCTGACGCTGAAAAGTACATGATTGAAGCTTACAACATCGGTTACCGTGCCAATAACATTGAGTATCTGGTCTCGAACGCAATGTCGCAACAGAATAAAGATGCCGATGCAATTGCGTGGATTGGTAAGGCTATTGAGTCGAGCAAGGCAGCTGGAGCCGTAAGCAAGGCCTATGTTGTTCGTGCCGCAAATCTCTCCGCGAAAATGAAGAATTATGCTGCCGCTTCCAATTTCTACAAGGAATTGGTGATGACAGAAAATAACCCTGATTATTGGCACGATGCGCTGGCCTTTTTTGACCGGTCGCGTGATTTTAACCCTGAAGAGTCCCTTGATATAATGCGCTTGATGCGCGCCACCAATGGCTTGCGCTTCCAACAGGAATATGCGGCGTATCTCGATAGTTTGAGCTATATTGGGGTCCGTTACCCCGCAGAAGCGGTGTCAGTTCTTGACGAAGGTTTCAATAAGGGCGTTATTTCGCGCAATAACGTGACCTTTAGCGAGCGTTACAACGAAGCCAAGGCGCGGCTTGCGGAAGACACACGCACATTGTCTGGCACGATAGCCCCTGCAAAAGCGAGTCCGAAACCGATGCTGTCGTCGCTCACTGCAGACTCGTTTTTCTCCCACAAGGATTACAAGACGGCCAAGGAGTTGTATGAATCGGCGTTGAGTAAGGGAGCCGTTCTCGACAAGGATGGCGGCGACCAGACCGATCGCACGCGCTTTCGTCTCGCAATGTCCAAAGCAATGTTGGGCGATTATGCAGGAGCGAAGGCTGATTTTGCGATGATCAACAACCCCAACCGCAAGGCAATTGCCGAATATTGGAGCATGTATATCGACCAATTGTCCAAGCCTGCCGCGGCACCTGTTGCTGCTGCTCCGGCGACCTGAACTATAAAACAACAACAAAAAAGGGCCTGCGCAATCGGCCCCTTTTTTTATGCCTGCGGAATAGGAACGCCGGGATCGTCTTTAGCGGTGCGGATCGTTAGTGATGTTTTGACGCTGCTGACATTTGGCGCCGATGTCAGTTTTGATGTCAAAAATTCCTGAAATGACTGCAGATCGCGGGCGACAATTTTCAAGATAAAATCAATTTCACCGTTGAGCATATGGCATTCGCGCACATCGGGCAGCGCCCTGACATGCTCTTCAAATGCCTTCAAATCCTCCTCCGCCTGACTTTTGAGGCTGACCATTGCAAAAACGGTAATGGTGTAACCCAACGCGCCCGCGTCAACATCGGCGTGGTAGGATTTGATTGTACCGGATTGTTCCAACGCGCGCATGCGGCGAAGGCATGGCGGCGCCGTCAAACCTACCTTTGTCGCGAGTTCCACATTGGTAACGCGACCATTCGCCTGCAATTCAGCCAAAAGCTTCATATCGATCGCGTCAAGGTTCGTATTGGCCATAATTTCGTAATTTCCGTTTCTATTATGACCCGTGCTTATAATATAATTATAGCGGATTGCAATTGTCCCATAGTGTGATGGACCAAAATTGATGCTTTCGTGTTGCTGACAACAGGCTGCCGCCGCAAAATTACGCGAATATCCCAGCAGGAAGCGCTGAACATTGCGTGAGACGGATAACAAAGGCGTTCGCCGACACATTTGGTAATTTTAACGCGCATGTCTGTTGTAGAACGATGGTCCTCCCAGTTGCTGTTCGCGATTGTCGTTTGCTCCGCTTCCAAGCCACATGAGCGGCTTTGCGTCAGGCTTAAGCAAGACATCCAAGATTTACGAAATATGGGTGTCCGCGCAAGGATTGGGGCCGAAATCAAATCTACCAGCCAAATTACGTCATTTAGATAAGATAAAGGCTTGCCTATTCCGCCAAAGTTCGGCTATCGGCCCGCAGGTAGTTGGCGAGCCGGTTAGGGCCTGTAGCTCAGTTGGTTAGAGCTGGCCGCTCATAACGGCTAGGTCGGGGGTTCGAGTCCCTCCGGGCCCACCACCTT
>NZ_JBIKPH010000191.1:0-3229 GCF_044357595.1 Sphingorhabdus sp.
AATCCTTACCGAGAATTTTGACCCATGGCTCCCATGTGTGCAACGATGCATTTGAACCGTGAATGAGGACGAGAACGCGGCCATCGGCTTTGCCTTCATCGCGATAATGCACACGCAGGCCAGGCTCCAATTCCGCAAAGCGCGACGCAGTGCTGCTATATTTGCTTTCCATCTGCGCGGCATCTGTGTCGGGCGCATAACCCCAGACAAAGATTCCGGCGACGGCAGCGAGCAACAGTATAACAAGCCATTTGATTAGACGTTTCATATCTTCCCCCAAAACTCTTACTCGGGAATGCACATGTGGCGGTAAGCGCGCAAGTCCCAATACGCATTGCCGCTTGCCGATGCAGCAAAGTTCGCCTAACAAAGCACCCAAGACATTCAGGCCGTTCCGTAAGGGGCGGCCCTTATTATTGGAGCAAATGACATGGCCACCCCTTTGATGCCACATGCGACCGCCGCTTGGCTGGTCGACAACACAGGTTTGAGCTTCTCACAAATTGCTGACTTTTGCGGAATTCATATCCTCGAAGTGCAGGCGATGGCCGACGACATGACTGGCTCGAAATATACGGGTCGAGATCCCGTGCACGCCGGTGAATTGGCGATGGACGAAATCGAAAAGGGACAGGCTGATGAGGATTATGTTCTCAAAATGTCGAAGGGTCCGGATCAGGTCCGTCGCACAAAAGGCCCCCGTTATACGCCAGTATCAAAGCGTCAGGACAAGCCAGACGGTATCGCGTGGCTTCTGCGCAACCATCCTGAAATTTCGGATGGCGCAATCTGCAAGTTGATCGGTACGACGCGCAATACGATTGCGGCCATTCGTGAGCGCAGCCACTGGAACATTGCAGAAATTCAGGCGAAAGATCCGGTCACGCTTGGCCTGACTTCGCAGCGTGAGCTTGACGCCATTGTTAACCGTGCCGCGAAGAAGGCTGGTATCGATAACACTGCCGCGAATGATGCACGTCTTGGAACAGATCGCGATGCGTTGATCGAAGAACTTCGCGCTGAGCGTACTGAGGCTGCACGTCGCGCCGAAGCTGCGTTGAACGGTGAAGACGAAAATGCGGGCAAGGCAGAACTGACCGCCGACACTTTATTCAAAAAAGCAGGCGAATAATTGTCACGCCATCATTGCCTTAATCGCTTGATTAAGGCACGGCGGGGGGATGGCATCTAACACACCCCCCGCGTATGACGCGTCGCTAGCCGACCACGGATTTGAAGCAAAAGAGCTAAAAGGGCTCTCATATCCTTTGGGTGAGCATGCCCCGCAATATGGTGAAATATACCCGATTGCGCCCGACATGGGCTGGACGCGCATGCCGGTTCCGGGCAATTTAGCACATATCAATCTATGGCTGCTGGACGAAGCCGATGGCGGATATGCCTTGGCGGATACCGGTTTGTTCTTGCCGCCAACCATCGAAATGTGGAAGGCGATGTTTGCAGGCGCGTTGGCTGACCGAGAGCTAAAGCGAATCTTTGTGACGCACTTCCACCCCGATCATGTCGGTTGTGCTGGCTGGTTGGCAAACAAGTTCAAGGTTCCAATCTGGATGAACCGAACCGAATGGTTGATGGCGCGGATGTTGATCGCTGAACAGCTAGAGCATCCTCCAGAAGACGTCATCAGCAACCGGCGATTCTCAGGCTATGACGAACAGCGTATCGACACGATGCGTCAAGCTGGCTGGGGCGGTTTTGCGCGCGCAGTGTCGCGGCTGCCTACTGGACATGTGCGCATGGACGATGGGCAAGTCATTCGGGTCGGTCAACGCGATTGGACGGTAATGACGGGTGGTGGGCACACGCCCGAACATGCGAGCCTTGTGGACTTTACCAACAATATGATCATCGCGGGTGACCAGATTTTGCCGCGCATTACATCCAATGTGTCGGTCATGGATAGCGAGCCGGAGGCCGACCCGCTGGGTGAATGGCTGGCATCGATTGCGAAATTCCGGGAGGCGTTGCCTGCAGATATGCTCGTTTTACCAGCGCATGGGGAACCTTTTACGGGCGTGCATGTCCGATTGGACAAGCTTGCATCTGGACATCACGAGAGACTTGACCGACTTGAGTTGGAACTGCGTACAACCGAAATGCGCGCCGTCGATACGTTCACTCTCTTATTCGAACGCGAAATTGACGATACTGTTTACGGACTCGCGACAGGCGAGGCGCAAGCACATTTGCGGCATTTGCATTTTGCGGGACGGATAAAATGTGAAATCCGCGATGGCGTTGGCTGGTATCACGCGGCATGATGTGGGCATGACGCAGAGTATCTGGAACCGTAATTACCTGCATCCCGTCAAATGGGATCAGCAATTTCCCGCATTGGCGCTGCACGACATGTTTTTCCAATCGGCAGAACGCATGGGCCGTGCGGCGATGGCAGATTTCATGGGCCGCAAATACAGTTATGCCGAAATGGCAGCAACTGTCCGGCGGGTTGCGCGCGGACTGCAAGACAAAGGCATTGGCAAGGGCGACCAAATTGGCCTCTTCCTGCCCAATGTGCCGCAATATATCGCGGCGTATTACGGGGCGCTGGCCGCAGGGGCGACGGTGGTCAATTTCTCACCGCTATACACAGTTGACGAACTGGCACATCAGGTAGCCGACAGCGGCACGTCGATCCTGATCACGGTGTCGGCGGCTGCTTTGCTGCCTACCGCCATGAAGGTGTTAGACAATAGCAGCCTTAAAGAACTTATTGTCGGAAGCATATCTGAAGCCCTGCCAAAGGCCAAAGGCTGGGCATACCGTTTGTTCAAACGGAACGAAATTGCCGCGCTTCCTTCGGACAGCCGCGTTTCGTACTATGCGGAACTGATAGCCAATATTGGCGATTATGCGGTTCAACCTTGCATGCCCGAAAAAGACATTGCGCAGTTGCAATATACGGGCGGAACCACGGGCACGCCGAAAGGCGCCATGCTAAGCCATCAAAATATCACCGCCAACGCTCGGCAAATCAACATGCTTGATCCCCATAGCCGAAACAATCAGCCTAACGAACCATTGGACGACCGTATCTTAGGTGTGCTGCCTTTTTTCCATGTTTTCGCAAATGCGACTGTTTTGAACCGTACAGTTGAAAACGGCGGCGAAATTGTAATGCTTCCCCGATTTGAGGCAAAAGCTGCTTTGGCGGCTATCACGCGGACTAAGGTGACATCACTTCCGGGCGTGCCAACGATGTATCAGG
>NZ_JBIKPH010000103.1:0-8902 GCF_044357595.1 Sphingorhabdus sp.
TCATGCAACAAGGGGGCTTTGACCTGTTGCGCGATGACGTCAGCATGTTGGCGCATCGCGATGATACCCCTGCAATTACGCTGGGGATCGGCGTACCTGATCTGGAAATGGTTCGTGGTAACTTTCGTATCGACGATCTGGTTGAAATGCGTTTGGCCTTGGATTGCTTTGCGGCCTCCGATGGCGCTATTCGGCTTTGGAATGCGGCACGGCCTGATGTGGTGGTTACTCTCAAGCTGGCTCAGCGTGCGCAGCAATCGGCGCTTGAACTGCGTTGCAGTGACCCCGCCTTAAACCGTCTTTGGATAGATATGCAGTGCGCAACTTCAGAAGCCTTTTGGGGCGGCGGGGAGCAAATGTCTTATTTACGACTGAACGGTCGGCGTTTTCCATTTTGGACATCCGAGCCCGGTGTTGGTCGTGATAAATCTACGGCGCTGACGCAAACCATGGACGCGGATGGCTTAGCAGGCGGTGATTATTGCACGACCAATTATCCACAGCCGACTTGGCTAAGCTCCGCGCGTTATGCGGTGCATTTAGAGACGACTGCATACTCTGTTCTGGATTTGACCGAAAAGGGTCGCGTTGGCATCGAATGCTGGTCCGCCAATATCGATCTAGAGTTGTTTGAGGCACCATCGTTGCCCAATCTGGTCACCAAATTGTCCAATCGCTTTGGTCGGCAGCCACCTTTGCCCGAATGGGCGATTTCGGGCGCGATTGTGGGCCTTAAAGACGGGGCAGACACATTCGACCGTTTAGAGAAAATTGCCGCCTCTGGCGCAGCGATAACGGGCTTGTGGTGCGAAGATTGGGTCGGCATCCGGCAAACCAGCTTTGGAAAGCGGTTGTTTTGGGACTGGAAATGGAATGCAACGCGCTACCCAGATTTGCCAGCCCGTATAGCCGCGCTGGCGGAGCGTGGCATTCGCTTTTTGGGATATGTTAATCCCTATTTGGCCGTGGATGGCGCGGTCTACCAAGAGGCGCAAGCGCACAATTATCTCGCATTGCGGCAGGAAAGCGACAAACCTTATGCCGTGGATTTCGGCGAATTTGACGCAGGCGTGGTCGATTTCACCAATCCTGCCGCCGCCAGCTGGTTTGCCGACCGCATCATTGGGCAAGAAATGCTCGACTTTGGACTATCGGGCTGGATGGCCGATTTTGGCGAATATTTGCCCACCGATGTGCGATTGTTCGACGGTTCGGACCCAATGGAAGCGCATAACCGCTGGCCTGTATTATGGGCGAAGGTCAATGCCGACGCCATCGCGTCGCGCGGCAAGACCGGTGACGCCACCTTCTTCATGCGGGCTGGCTTTTCCGGCGTCCAAGCCCATTGCCCCTTGTTATGGGCCGGCGACCAATGCGTTGATTTTACGCGGCATGATGGCATTAACACCGTGATAACTGCTGCTTTGTCGTCAGGTCTGGTAGGCAATGCCTATCATCATAGCGATTTGGGTGGTTACACCAGTTTACACGGCGTCGTCCGCACAGCCGAACTGATGCACCGCTGGATTGACCTGGCCGCATTCGCGCCGGTCATGCGCAGCCATGAAGGCAATCGTCCCTCGGACAATCTGCAAATCGATAGCAGCCCCGAAATCCTAGCCCATTTTGCGCGGATGAGCCAAGTGCATGCGCAGCTTGCGCCTTATGTGCGTGCAGTTTGCGATAAAGCAGTAGCCACCGGCTTGCCCCTGCAACGGCCATTATTCCTTCATTATGATGATCCCGAATATCACGACATTCAGGACCAGTATCTTTATGGTGCAGACATGATTGTCGCGCCCGTCGTTGAAGAAGGGCATGACAGCCGCCTCGTGATACTGCCCCAAGGCGCTTGGGTGCACCTATGGACAGGTGCATTATATGGCAAAGGCACGCACGACATAGCTGCGCCGCATAGCCAGCCGCCCGTGTTCACACGCCAAGACAGTGCCCATGCAGACCTCTTTGCATCCATCCGTGCAGCGTTTGGCGCATGAACCCACGCGCCAACATTCGCGATGTCGCAAAGCTTGCTGGTGTGGCGGTAAAAACCGTCAGCCGCGTGCTCAACAATCATCCTTATGTAAGCGCGACAACCAAAGCGAAGGTCGATGCCGCAATGTCGGAACTTGGGTTTAGCCCAAGCATCGCCGCACGCATCCTTGCAGGCACCAAGTCCGGGCAGATCGCCTTGATCTACGACAATCACAGCCCGTATTATATGCACCAGATCATGCAAGGGTGCTGGGACCGCTGCCATGAAGAGGGCATGCGCCTGATAGCGCAACCAGTGGACGTGGCCGACCCCGATGTCGGCGAGCAAGTGCGAGGCATGGTGCGTCAAACGCATGTCGATGGGGCGATATTGTCCTCCCCTGTGACCGATTGCGTGCCTGTGCTCACCGCGCTTGAGGCACTTAACATTCCGTTCGTCCGCATCTCACCCGGCACCAACCATGCGCTGACCAGTTCAGTTTTCATGGACGATATGCAGGCCGCCGATGACATGACAACGAAGCTCATCAACATTGGACATCGACGCATCGGCTTTATCAAGGGCCACCCAAACCATATGGCGAGCACCGAACGGCAAGCTGGCTACCAACGTGCGCTTGGACGCGTTGGCATTTCGGTCGATCCAGCTTTGATTGCCGAGGGCTTGTTTGATTTCGAAAGCGGTGTTGCCGCAACTGAGCAATTCCTGTCGCTTAAGTATCCGCCTACGGCTATCTTTGCGTCCAATGACGATATGGCATCCGGCGTTCTCGCAGTCGCGCATCGGCGCGGAATTCAAATTCCGGAACAACTGTCGGTCGCAGGCTTTGACGATACCACGCTCGCCTGCGTTGTTTGGCCGCCGTTGACCACCGTGCGTCAACCCTTTCGCGAGCTTGCATCGACCGCCGCCGACCTGTTGTTTGGCGAAGGTGGCATTGAACATCGCCGCTTGCCGCATGAGCTTATCAGCCGAGAATCGGTCGCCCCGCCTTATTTTCCTTCACTTAAAAAGAGCAAAAATACATGACGCTTCCCACCCCTTCGCGCACCCGTAAACTGGGCAAAAGCGGAATTGAAATTTCCTCCCTCGCATGGGGCATGTGGCGCTTTGCCGGGCTTGAACTATCCGCCGCGAGAGGCGCGATCGATGCTGCGTTTGAGGCAGGCATTACCCTGTTCGACACCGCCGAAATTTACGGTTTTGGCGAGCAGGGCTTTGGGAAAGCTGAAGAGCTTCTAGGCCAAGTCTTTGCCGATGCGCCCGCATATCGCGGCCGCATGGTGCTGGCGACCAAGGGGGGCATCACCCCGCCAACACCCTATGACAGCAGTGCAGAGTATCTGACAAAAGCCATTGATGACAGCCTGTCTCGGCTACGCACAGACCGCATCGACTTGTGGCAAATTCACCGGCCAGACGTGTTAACCCACCCGCAGGAAATCGCGCGCACCATTGAAGACGCGTACAAAGCAGGCAAAATTCGCGCCTTTGGCGTTTCCAACTTCACACAGGCGCAGATCACCGCGCTTGCCCAGTTTAGCGCAGTGCCCATAGTTTCAACGCAACCTGAACTCTCACCCTTGCGGATAGACACTATCGAAAATGGTGAGCTGGATCAGGCCATAGCCATGGATCTTGCGGTGATGGCGTGGTCGCCGCTGGGCGGAGGCAGAATTGGTGAACCGCAAAATGTTCGTGAGCAAAATGTCGCTGCGGCGCTCTCGGGCGTTGCTGCTGCGCATAATGTATCGCGCACTGCTGCGGCGTATAGCTGGATCATGGCACACCCGGCACGGCCAATTCCGATTGTCGGCTCACAAAACCCTGCGCGCATAATCGAAGCTGCTGACGCGTTCAAAATCCAATGGACCCGCGCTGATTGGTACAGCGTGTTGGTTGCCGCAAGAGGAGTGCCACTGCCATGAGCAAGCCGGTTGAAGTTAGCTGGTTTTCGGCGTTGTGCGATGATGACTATGAATTTTTGGGCGTCCCCGACCCGATGCTGGCGTCCAGTTGGGAACATTGCCGCAATATCGTCCTTGCCGCCGAAAAGGGCGGCTTTGACAATATATTGCTACCCTCTGGCTATACCCTTGGCCTTGATACCACCACCTTTGCCAGCGCCATTGCGGTGCTGACCTCACGGATCAAATTGCTCATGGCGGTGCGCATTGGCGAGAGCTGGCCGCCTCAACTCGCACGTCAAATTGCCACACTTGACCAGATTTCGCGTGGACGGCTGAATGTGAATATCATCTCCTCCGACGTGCCCGGCGACAAAATGGATTCCGAGCCACGCTACCGCCGCACGGTCGAGGCAATGCACATACTAAAGGCGCTGCTAAATGGCGAACATCTGTCGATTGATGGCGACCATTACAAAATTGACCTTGATCCGCCCCGCATAAAAACCGTCAGTGGCAAATGCCCGCCTTTGTATTTCGGTGGATTGTCGCCAGCGGCCAAGGACGCGGCGGCAGAAGGTTGCGACGTTTACCTGATGTGGCCCGAAACGGTTCAAGGCGCCAAGGACTTGGTCGACGATATGACCGCCCGCGCCGCCAAATTCGGCCGCGCGCTGAAATATGGTTTCCGCGCGCATGTTATCGTCCGCGAGACGGAGGCCGAAGCGCGCGCTTATGCTGACCGCTTGCTGTCGAAACTTGATGCCCAGCAAGGCGAAGCTATTCGCAACAAGTCCCTCGATACGCAAACCTTCGGTGTCGCGCATCAGGCAGAATTGCGGGAACAAGCGGCGGCGAATGACGGCTATCTGGAGGATAATTTGTGGACAGGCATTGGCCGTGCCCGTTCAGGATGCGGCGCGGCAATCGTCGGCGATCCAGACCAAGTGCTTGCCAAAATCAATGCCTATCGCGACGTCGGTATTGAGGCGTTCATTCTGTCCGGCTATCCCCACATCAACGAGTGCGACATGTTCGCGCGTTATGTTTTGCCAGAGCTGGAACATGGCCGGTTGGAAATTTAATCCCCTAACCCCGCCATACGTTCGGCCTGATCCTCGGCAATCAATGCGGCGACCAGTTCGCTTAGTCCGCTGCCCTCTAAAATCTCGGGCAGCTTATGCAGCGTCAGGTTAATCCGGTGGTCCGTTACACGGCCTTGGGGGAAGTTATAGGTGCGGATACGTTCGGAACGGTCACCTGAGCCAACCATAGCCTTACGGGCCTCTGCTTCGGCCCCTTGGGCCTCCTCACGCTCTTTTTCGTACATTCGGGCGCGCAGCACTTGCATTGCCTGCTCCTTGTTCTTGTGCTGGCTGCGCCCGTCCTGACAGGTGACGACTATTCCGGTCGGCAGGTGGGTAATGCGCACGGCGCTGTCCGTAGTGTTGACGTGCTGTCCGCCCGCACCCGACGCACGGTAAACGTCGATTTTAAGATCTCGTGCTTCAATTTGGATATCAACTTCAGTTGGCTCGGGCAGTACCGCCACAGTGGCCGCGCTGGTGTGAATGCGCCCGCCGCTTTCGGTCACGGGCACGCGCTGCACGCGATGAACGCCGCTTTCATATTTTAGCTTTGCAAACACGCCTATACCCTTGATGGCAACCACGACTTCCTTAAACCCGCCAACATCGGAGGAGCTGACCGAAATCGGTTCAATCTTCCAACCTTGGCCGGCGGCATAGCGTTCATACATGCGGTACAGATCGCCCACGAACAACGCCGCTTCATCACCGCCCGTGCCCGCACGGATTTCCAACATCGCTGGCCGGTCATCCGCAGAATCGCGCGGCAGCAGCGAAATAGCGAGCGACATTTCTGCGTCCGAAAGCTGCCGGGTAATATCTTCCAATTCCTCGACCGCCATCTCATGCAAATCAGGGTCGCAGGAATCCTTAGCCATATGCTCCAGCGTTTCGATTTCTGTGCGCAACCGCCGGACCTCTGCCGCCGCTTTGGCCACAGGCTCAAGTTCGGAATACTCCTTGGACGCAGCGACAAAGCCATCGCCTTCAAGCTGCCCCGAAGCCATCCGCGCCTCAAGCTCGGAAAAGCGCGATTCAATTTGCGCAATACGGTGCGGGGAGATTTTCAAGGGGCAAGAGACTTAAGAAAATTCATAAGTGGGCTGTTGGTATCTTCACCCGAAAAACCGTAATAGCCATGCTCGTTCACGCGCAAAATTGCCGCAGGGTTTTGCTTAACGGCTTTGTCATATCGTTTTTTGGGTGACCCCGTTGCGATCATGTCTGCGGAAATCCCTGCTTGGCGGAGCTGCCGCAGCAGAGCAAAGGCCTGACCAAGTCCTTCGTCATTTTCCAAAACGATCATGGCCTCAAGCTGCTGAACGGGCAATTGTTCAACCAACATCGCCAACCGCTCGATCCCTGCGGCCCAGCCAACTGCCGGCGTTGCTGGTCCTCCGAGATTCTCGATTAAGCCATCATAGCGCCCGCCACCAAGCACGGTGCCTTGCGCACCCAGCCGGTCAGTGACAAATTCAAACGCGGTGTGGCGGTAATAATCGAGGCCGCGCACCAAAGCAGCATTTCGCGTCCACGCAACGCCAGCGGCATCAAGACCAGCGGTGACTGCTCCGAAGAAATCCTGCGCTTCACCCGAAAGATAGTCGTCGATCACCGGCGCCGCGTCAGCAACGGGGCGGTCCGTGGGGTCTTTGCTGTCTAATATACGCAGTGGGTTTTTCTCCAGCCGCGCGAGACTGTCTTCAGACAATGCATTTTTATGGTCATTGAAATAACCAACCAAGGCAGCACGCCATGCATCGCGGCTTGGCGTATCGCCAAGCGTATTGAGCTGCAATGTCACGCCATCGTTGATGCCCAATTCCTTGAGCAACTGATCTGCCATAACGAGCAATTCTACGTCAGCGGCGGGCTCTGCTGCGCCGATTATTTCGGCATCGATCTGGTGAAACTGCCGATAACGGCCCTTTTGTGGGCGTTCATAGCGGAACAATGGTCCATGCACTGACAATTTCATCGGTGCAAATTGTTGCCAACCATTGGTCAGATAGGCGCGTGCAATACCAGCGGTAAATTCGGGCCGCAGCGTGATGGAATCGCCGCCGCGGTCTTCGAAACTGTACATTTCCTTCGACACGACATCTGTCGCCTCACCAAGGCTGCGTGAAAACACAGCTGTCGGCTCAATAACCGGCAACTGAAGGCCCTTAAATCCATAAAGCCGTCGCACGCGTTCAAAGGTAGCAACAACATGCGCGAAGCGTTCCTCGGTTTCACCGAACATATCCTGCGTGCCGCGCACGGCTTGGGGTGTCTGTATCTTTGCCATCATAAAGCGCCCTAGCGGCTAATTGTTGTTAGTGGAATAGGGCTGGACGCAGCGCAGCGCATTCGCCAAAGTTGCGGACATGAATCCACGCACTTTATCGCGCGCACTTGCCGCATTCGCCCTTTCCTCCAGCCTCATTTCCGCAGCATATGCGCAAAACAGTGCGCCGCAACCGGTGCCGATTGTCTCTGTGATTCCCGAGCCGCAGGACCGCCCCCTAACGACGGCTATGACCTTACAAGTGGATGCGACCGATATTGATCGCGCCATTTTCCAAGTGCGCCAGACAATTCCCGTTGAACAGGGCAAGCCGCTCATTTTGCTGTATCCCCAATGGCTACCAGGTAAGCACGGTCCGCGTGGAGCATTGGCAGAAATGACCGGGCTAATGATCCGCGCTGGTGGTAATGCTTTACGTTGGACCCGGGATCCCGTGCAGGTTTACGCCTTTCATGTAGATGTGCCCGCAGGGGCAGCATCGGTCGATGTGGAATTCCAATTCACCGCGCCAGTGCGCGAAAGCGAAGGGCGCATTAACGTCACGCCAAATATGATGAATGTGCAGTGGGAACAGGTCGCGGTGTACCCCGCCGGGCATTTCACCCGCGCCATTCAGGTGAAGCCGTCGATAACGCTTCCAGAGGGCTGGACCGGGGTTGCCGCGCTTGATGGCGCCAAGATTAGCGGCAACCGAATTGAGTATGGCGTCACGGATTTTGAAACATTGGTGGACAGCCCTATGTTTGCTGGCCCGCATTACAAGAAATGGGACTTGGGGAATAATGTTACGCTTAATGTCTGGGCGGATAACGCGAAATATCTGGAAGCGAAGCCAGAGCAGATTGCCGCGCACCGTGCCTTGGTCGATGAATCCATTATTTTATTCGGTTCAAAGCATTTTGACCGTTATGAATTTCTGCTTGGTCTGACCGAGGAACTTGGCGGCGTCGGCCTTGAGCATCATCGCAGTTCGGAAAATACGCGCGAGACCGATTATTTCACGGAGTGGGATGACAATATGTCGGAACGCGGTCTTTTGCCGCATGAATTCACGCATAGTTGGAATGGAAAGTTCCGCCGTCCTGCGACGATGTGGACACCCGATTATTCCACGCCGATGCGTGACAATTTGCTTTGGGTGTATGAAGGGCAGACGAGTTTTTGGGACTTGGTCCTCGGCGCGCGTTCAGGGTTGCAGTCCAAGGAAATGGTTCTTGGTGAGTGGGCCAAATATGCCGGATTTTACGCTGAGCAGCCGGGCCGGACGTGGCGATCGGTTGAAGACACTACGCATGATCCGATCTTTGGCGCACGCAAACCAAAACCATTTGCCAGCCAAGCCCGTGGCGAGGATTATTATAACGAAAGCTCGCTTATCTGGCTCGACGCCGACATGACCATTCGCCAATTGTCCAAGGGCAAAAAATCTCTGGATGATTTTGCCAAGGCTTTTTTTGGCGTGCGCGACGCCGATTGGGGCGTGCTGACCTATGATTTTGACGAAGTTGTCCGCACATTGAATGCTGTGCAGCCATATGATTGGGCAAAGTTCCTCGACACCAAATTGCGCCAACCAGGTCAGCCCGCACCGCTCAACGGACTGGAAAAGGGCGGGTACAAG
>NZ_JBIKPH010000192.1:0-3189 GCF_044357595.1 Sphingorhabdus sp.
GACGATGGTGGGTTCTCAGGCGGCAATTTGGAACGTCCAGGTCTAAAGCGGCTGTTGGCGGATATAGAAGCAGGCACGGTCGATATCATCCTGCTTTACAAAATTGACCGACTTACCCGGTCATTGTCAGACTTCGCCAAAATAGTGGAAATCCTTGATCGCAAGGGCGCAAGCTTCGTGTCCATTACCCAGTCGTTCAACACCACTACCAGCATGGGCAGGCTTACCCTCAACATGCTTCTGTCTTTTGCCCAGTTCGAACGGGAAGTCACAGGCGAACGCATCCGCGATAAGATTTACGCTTCGAAGCGCAAAGGCATTTGGATGGGTGGCCCAGTTCCGCTGGGATATGACGTCATCGACCGAAAGTTGTTGGTCAATGAGGTCGAAGCCGGGCAGGTTCGATACATTATGCAACTTTACCTCAAAGCAAGTTCAGTTCCTGAACTGGTCGACGTACTGGCCAAGAACAGCAGCCATACCAAAATACAACAGCGCAAAGATGGCGGGACGAGAGGCGGATGCCACTTCAAGCGTGGTAATCTCTATCACCTCCTATCCAACCGGATTTATCGCGGCATGACCGTGCACAAGGGTGAAGCCTTCGAAGGCGAGCATGAAGCAATCGTTGCTGAGGAGCTGTGGGACCAAGTTCAAGCTAAACTGGCAAAGCAAGGGCAGGGCGGTAGCTCGCGCAAGGTGAGCGCCAGAACAGGTGTGCTGGCAGGTCTGATTTACAATGCGGAAGGAACCCCTCTGGTTCTGACTCACACCCAGAAGGGTAATCGAAGGTTCCATTATTACGCTAATCGCTACGAAAATATCGGAGACTCTGTAGCCTCGCGCGTCAGCGCACGGGATATCGAAGACATAGTCCTTGGCCAACTCTCGCAAGCATTAGCGTCGGGCAGTCAGATACAGAGCATGATGATGGATGGCACATACAATGCCGACCAACTCCACAATGTCATTTTGCGATGTAGTAAGCTGGCGGCTGAGCTTGGCGCCGCAAAGTATATTCGGAAGCAGACAATCATTCGGACTGTGGTCAGCCGGATAGACCTGCATGAGGACCGAGTGGTCATCAAAATCGATAACCGGAGTTTGCTCAATGCCATTGGAGCGGAGGGGGCGATCCAACCCTCAAGTAGCGATCTAATTATCGAACGCGAGGCCATAAGGTTACGTCGCGGGAAGGCGCTCAGGCTGATCATACCCGCCACCTCGGCAGGTAACAGCATGTCTTTGCGCGATGACAAGCTCGTTGCGCTCATCGCCGAATCAAGAGAAATCATGAAACAAATTATGACGAAGGCCGATAAATCGGTTCCGGCCCTTGCGGCCGAACAAGGTCGTTGCCGTGTTCGAATGATGAAGGTTGCAAAGCTTGCCTGCCTTGACCCCTATATTGTCACTGCAATTGTGGAAGGGCGACAACCATTGGATCTCAGCCCAGGCAGGCTTCTTGCTGCTGATTTACCGCTGGCATGGGCAGATCAGAGGCGAGTCCTCGGGTTCGGCTAATAACTAGGGCATACTAGAAGAAGTCTGTTTTTTGGGCCCGTGAGACGGGCCCTATTTTTTGCCCAAACGGTCTCTCAACAGAGACAAGTTTGGCTTCAGCACGAATTTAGGCGCCGCCAAAGCCCGCAGAACTCGGCCGTTCATGGCGCCCGACGACAGAAGTCTCTGGAAAGGTGTGATTTCGCGGACTGCGTGGCGCGCCCTACAGGAGTCGAACCTGTGGCCTCAAGATTAGAAGTCTCGCGCTCTATCCAGCTGAGCTAAGGGCGCGCGCTGCGAGGTGCAATAACGGCTTTGCCCTCGAACGCAAAGCTGCTTATGTCGATTTATGCACGACGCCCCTATTCTATCCGAAAGCGCAAGTGCGGTCACTGGCCGTCAGTTTCGCTATTATGATTTCGTTATGGCGGCCTTTGTCGCCATATTGCTGCTGTCCAACATCATCGGTGCCGCTAAACCCGCAGCGCTGACGATCAACGGCCAACAATGGATATTTGGCGCAGGCATTTTGTTTTTCCCCTTGGGCTATGTCATTGGTGACGTCTTAACAGAAGTATATGGCTATGCCCGCGCGCGCAGGGTTATTTGGGCTGGCTTTGCCGCATTGCTGTTCATGGCATTCATGAGCTGGGTTGTTGTCGCCCTCCCGCCCGCACCCGGTTGGCCGGGGCAGGCCGCTTATGAAAGCGTGTTTGGTCAAGTCTGGCGGATCGTCTTTGCGTCGATCACCGCGTTTTGGGCAGGCGAGTTCATCAACAGCTATGTCATGGCGCGTATGAAGATATGGACCGGCGGAAAGCATTTGTGGTCGCGCACCATTGGGTCGACTGTCATAGGGCAAGGCATTGATAGCCTGATATTCTACCCACTCGCCTTTTTGGGCACATGGAGCAACGAACAGGTCATCAGCGTTATGATCACGAACTGGCTGCTGAAAGTGGGCTGGGAAGTGGTGCTGACGCCGGTGACTTACGTTGTTGTTGCCTGGCTTAAGCGTAAAGAAGGCGTCGACATATTCGACGAGGGAACCAATTTCTCGCCTTTTAAAACTAAAGTTTAGGATCGCATGCAAGACATATTGTTGCAGCTGGCCGAACAGTGGATCGGCTATAAAACATGGCTTATTGCAGCAGTCGGCCTGACGAACGACGCGATGCATGTGCATGGTTCGCTGTTGATGTTATTCCTATCTGCAGTCGTGCTTCGGCGGCGTCCAGACAGTGTCGGGTGTTGGTTGATTGTTTTGATGGCCGAACTGTTTAACGAATATGCGGACTTGCGCGGCCAAGCACCAGGCGAGGCGACATTAGATGCGTCGTTACACGACCTGTACAATACCATGTTCTGGCCGACGGTTATATTAGTATTGGGTCGCTTTTTATTCCCGCGCAAGAAACCGGAAAAGCGCTGGATGCGGCACAATCAAGCGATCTGGCGGATCAGCCCCTCGAACAAGCGGCGACCGTCTGACCCGCCGTGTACGGCTTCGGTCATGCGTTCGGGATGGGGCATCATACCCAAGACATTGCCTGCTGCGTTAAGCACGCCAGCGATGTTCCGCGCGGAACCATTGACGTCTTCGGCATAGCGGAAGGCGACGCGACCATCCCCTTCAAGTCTGTCGAGCGTATCGCTATCCGCGAAATAATTGCCATCATGATGTGC
>NZ_JBIKPH010000104.1:0-8802 GCF_044357595.1 Sphingorhabdus sp.
AGGCTTTTGCCTTGTTTGTCGGGGACAACCCAGATCGCAACATTGGCGAATATGACCAAAGCCGCTGCGACCATAAGCCACATTTGCTGGCTGCTCCCATCGCCTCGCCATCGTTTCCATGCGCCGAACAGCAGCAGGATGGCGGAAAGCATGGCGATGGACAAAACGGCATTAAGCATTATCGCTACATAAAGATGGTGGATAAGCCGCGCAATCGGGGAAATTCAGCATGGCCTTTTGCAGCGTGCTCCCATAGGGGAGGCGTAGTCCGACTCATGTTGCTACAGGATGTGCCATGCGTATAGCCATTGCCTCAGATCATGCTGCACTCGTGCTGAAGTCAGCGCTGGCCGACTATCTGCGCGCTGGTGGTCATGATGTCGCCGACCTTGGCCCGCATGACGAAACGTCCGTGGACTATCCCGATTACGGTTATAGCTTGGCAGCAGCGATAGCCGATGGTTCGGCCGAGCGCGGTGTTGCCCTGTGCGGATCAGGCATTGGCATTTCCATTGCGGTAAACCGCAACCCGGCGGCGCGCGCTGCTCTTGTATCTGAACCGCTTTCGGCGCAGCTTGCCCGCGAACATAATGACGCCAACGTCATTGCCATGGGCGCACGCCTGATTGGCATCGAAATGGCAAAAGCCTGTATCGACGCATTTCTCTCAACAGACTTTGGTGGCGATCGGCACCAACGCCGCGTTGACAAATTATCCAACCCAATCACGACCAAGGAACCAGCATGAGCACGCGTCCAGCAAATGATCTCTCCGATGTCCAGCCAGACGGCTTTTTCACGCGCGGCCTAGCTGAAACCGATGCGGAAGTCTTTGCGGGTCTTGCTCATGAATTGGACCGCGAACAAAACCAGATTGAGCTAATCGCGTCGGAAAACATTGTTTCGAAAGCTGTGCTTGAAGCGCAAGGCTCTGTGTTCACCAACAAATATGCCGAAGGCTATCCCGGCAAGCGTTACTATCAAGGTTGCGCTCCTTCTGACGAAGTTGAAACGCTTGCGATTGAACGGGCTAAGACGCTGTTCAACGCTGGCTTTGCCAATGTGCAGCCACATTCCGGTGCGCAAGCCAATGGCGCTGTAATGCTCGCTTTGGTCAAACCGGGTGATACAATTTTGGGCATGAGCCTTGATGCAGGCGGCCACCTTACGCATGGGGCAAAGGCCGCGATGTCCGGCAAATGGTTCAACGCTGTGCAGTTTGGTGTAAATCCTGAAACGCACCTGATCGATTTCGACGAAGTTGAGCGTCTTGCAAAGGAACATCGACCGAAAATCATCATCGCCGGTGGCTCCGCTTATCCGCGCATCATCGATTTCGCCCGCTTCCGCGCCATTGCTGACGAAGTGGGTGCGATTTTCCATGTCGATATGGCGCACTTTGCTGGCCTAGTTGCTGGCGGCGTGCATCCGAACCCACTTGAACATGCGCATGTGGTCACGAATACTACCCATAAAACGCTCCGTGGGCCCCGTGGGGGCATGATCATGACCAATGATGAGGCAATCGCCAAGAAGATCAACTCTGCTGTCTTCCCGGGCCTCCAGGGCGGTCCATTGATGCATGCCATCGCTGCCAAGGCCGTAGCATTCGGCGAAGCGCTTCGTCCGGACTTTAAAACCTACGCCGCAGCAACAATTGCCAATGCCAAGGTACTTGCCGCAACGCTGCATGAACGAGGCGCCAACCTCGTTTCAGGCGGTACAGATACCCATTTGGCTTTGGTCGACCTCACCCCGCTCGGGATTAGCGGGCGCGATGCTGACGAAGCGCTTGAGCGCGCCGCAATCACGTGCAACAAGAACGGCATACCAAATGATCCGCTGCCCCCTGTAAAGACCAGCGGCATTCGCGTCGGTTCGCCTGCTGGCACAACCCGCGGCTTTGGTGCAGTTGAATTTCGTGAGATTGGCCATATGATTTCAGACGTTCTTGAGGGTCTGCGCCAAAAGGGCGAGCATGGCGATCCTGCCGTCGAAGCCGAAGTCCGTCTTCGTGTGCGCGAATTGTGCAGCCGCTTCCCAATCTACCCGTCTTGAATTATAAAGGTGACTTACCCATCTAATACACAGAAGGGAAATGACCATGGGATTTTGTAACGAGTGTAACGCCGAGTATGCCAGCGGCGCGAAGTTCTGCGCCAATTGTGGCGCTAAAACGCCCGAGCAGCTTGCGGCCGAAAGCATTCCAAATCAGGCCCGACATTATGTAGGTGAAGCAGCCGATGAGCTTTGGGGCGCGACCAAGGACGCGTTTCATACGGGCAAGCATTTGGCGGACCAAGACACGGTTAAAAAAGTTGCTGGTGGTGCAGCCATTGGTGCGGCTGCTAGCATTATTGCCCCTATCGGGCTCGCCACAGGCGCGTTGATTGGCGCGGGCATTGTTGCGTACCGCCATGTAAACAAGAAAAAGAAACAGGAAAAGTAATTGCGCTGCCCATTTTGCGGACATGACGATAGCCAGGTGAAGGACAGCCGTCCTACCGAAGACAATAGCGCTATCCGCCGGCGGCGGCAGTGCGAGGGTTGCGGCGGACGTTTCACAACCTTTGAACGCATCCAATTGCGTGAACTTTTGGTAATCAAGACCGAAGGTAAGCGCCAGCCCTTTGATCGGGAAAAACTAGAACGTTCGCTGTCCGTCGCATGTCGAAAGCGTCCGGTTGACAATATGCAGATTGAAAAGCTTGCTTCGGCGATCCAGCGGCAGCTTGAAACCTTGGGTGAAAGTGAAATTGAATCCAAGCAGATTGGCGAATTCGTGATGGATGGGCTCAAGGCACTGGACAGCGTCGCCTACATTCGTTTCGCGTCAGTCTACAAAGATTTTAGCGAAGCTAAGGATTTTGAAGATTTCGCCGGGAGCGTGGTTGAAGCAGCACAAAAATGAGTGTGCCGCCAATCATTATTCTATGCCGTCCGCAGTTGGGCGAAAATATCGGCAAGGCCGCGCGCGCAATGTTGAACTTTGGCCTAACCGAAATGCGCCTCGTTGCGCCGCGCGATGGTTGGCCGAACCCTTCCGCTGGTCCCGCAGCATCGGGTGCAGACATCGTGTTGGCCAATGCCCAAGTTTACGACACGCTTGCCGATGCAACTGCCGACATTTCCCATGTCTATGCCACAACCGTGCGCAAACGCGGCGTCACAAAGCCAGTCATTACACCAGAAGTCGCGGCCCAAGAGGTTCTTGGTAATACGGGGCGAAGCGCAATATTGTTCGGAGCCGAGCGATCTGGCCTTGAAAGCGACGAGGTCAATGTTGCCCGCGCGATCATCACCGTACCGATCAATCCCGAATTTGGTTCGCTTAACTTGGCGCAAGCGGTCATTCTGTGCGCCTATGAATGGTCAAAGACCCAAAGTTTATCCAGCCCGCCAAAAACGGATTTGGAACCGCCCGCATCGCAGTTTGAACTTGACGGCCTCATCGCGCAATTGGACGCAATGCTTGAGCCGCTGAACTATTTCACCCCCATCGACCGCGCGCCGGTAACGCGCCGCACATTGCGCAATTTGCTCACGAAGCCTGCATGGAATGCGCTTGAGATCAGAACATTGCGCGGTGTACTGACAACCTTAAACAGAATACGACGACCGGAAAGTTAGGATCTTGGTGTCAAAAGTTTGAGTTGCTACACCATGGCAAAATTAGGAGCGTTTTATGACAAGCACGATTATACTGAGCATATTGCTAGCGGCGTATTCCACAACCGAGCCAGGGGTGAGCGCCGCAGATGATGCACCACCAGCAGTGCAAAAAGTAAAACCAAAGCGTATCTGCCGCACCACAGGGTTAACCGGCAGCCGCATCGCGAAAAAACAGTGCAAGACCCAAGAGCAATGGGATCAAGCAGAGTCTGCGTCGGAATTGTCTGTAAAGGGCAAGGCAGGTACCACTATGCCTCCGCAGATGAGCACTGGAATCTAATAATCAGGCGCGATTGGCGTCCCATTTATCGAATTCATAGGCGATGGAGGCTTCAACTAGACGCTCCCATACGTCGGCAATAGCTTCGACGGGTATACCCGCTTTACCAGCAGCCGTTTGCACATTGGTCAGAACCTGTTTCTTACGCGCTTCGTCACGGACCGCTGAACGTTCTGTTTTAATCCGCGCGGCAGCATCCATATAAGCAAAGCGAACAGCAAGAAGTTCGACCAATTGGGCATCGACGGCGTCGACGCCTGCCCGGACTTCAGTCATGGTGTCGCAATTTTCGGGTTTAACGGGATAGACTGTGCTGCTCATGGCAGCGCGTTTAAGGTTCAGCGTCGGCAAAGTCGAGCCAGATGTTGACATAAGCGCCATCTGCAGCCATAGGCGCCGCTTCGCAACCGACCCTGCATTCCGGTGAAGCAGGTGTCCGGCACATCGCAGATGTGTCGCGCGGTACCGGAAACAACGTTGTTAGCAATTGGAGATTGATTATGTCGATGCGCAAAAGCTCGAAGTACAAACTTGACCGCCGGATGGGTGAAAACATCTGGGGACGTCCAAAATCACCTGTAAACAAGCGCGAATATGGCCCAGGCCAGCATGGTCAGCGCCGCAAAGGCAAGCTATCCGATTACGGCATTCAGCTGCGTGCGAAGCAGAAGCTTAAGGGCTATTATGGCGACGTAACTGAAAAGCAGTTCAAGCGCGCCTATCAAGAAGCCAGCAACATGAAGGGCGATACCTCGCAGAACCTTATCGGTCTGCTTGAGCGTCGTTTAGACATGGTTGTATACCGCGCCAAGTTTGCACCAACCATTTTTGCCGCACGTCAAATCGTCAGCCATGGTCACATCCGCGTCAATGGCGTGAAGTGCAATATCGCAAGCCGGCAGGTTGCCGTTGGTGACGTCATCAGCCTTGGTTCGAAAGCCAAGGAAATGGCGTTAGTTATCGAAGCGCAGGGCCTCGCAGAGCGCGACATTCCTGAATATGTTGCCGTTGACGGTAATGATAAGGTTACCTTCGCACGCGTCCCAACGCTCGACGAAGTACCTTACCCAGTGAAGATGGAACCAAATTTGGTCGTTGAATTCTATTCGCGTTAATCTTCAAAATACATTTACGAAAAAGGCGGTCCTTGTGGCCGCCTTTTTTGTTTGAGCGCAATCAACAGGTCTGGCACAAGGTGCGCAATAATATTTCCCCTTAGGAGAATTTCATGCGCCTGCTTTCTTTGGCCCTTGTTTCCGCGCTGGCATTGACGTCTGCGTGTCAAAAAGCAGCATCGCCTGATATTGAGGTGGCAGCATTACCTCAAATCGATGTCCCTGCTTTGTCGGAGCAGACGATGAAAGACATCACGCGCGAACTATCGCTGGATAGCTATGAAGGTCGCGCACCAGGATCCGCAGGAGAAGCAAAGACTGTCGCATATTTGATATCGAAGTTTAAGGCAGCAGGGCTTGCACCCGGTAACAACGGGAGATGGACCCAAGACGTGCCGCTGATCGAAATTACCGCCAAGAATGTCTCAGCACTGCGCATTGCCGACCGAAACGGAAAGGCCATGTCCTTTGCCTATGGCAGCGAATATGTCATTGGCAGCTATCGCGAAGCGCCGAAAACCGAGATCAAGCAAAGCGACATGGTTTTCGTTGGCCACGGCATTGTAGCGCCTGAAAAAGGCTGGAACGACTATGCAGGCGTAGATGTGAAGGGCAAGACCGTCGTTGTGATGGTCAATGACCCCGACTTTGACAATGATAGCCTGGAAGGCCCCTTTGGCGGCAAAGCCATGACCTATTATGGCCGCTGGACCTACAAATATGAAGAAGCGGCGCGTCAGGGTGCTGCTGCCGTCCTGATCATCCACGACACCGCACCTGCGGCTTATGGGTGGAACGTCGTCAACTCCAGTTGGACGGGCACACAGTTTTTGGCCCAATCCAAAGATGGCGGCAAAAGCCAAACGCAAGCCAATGGCTGGATCCAAAAATCCGTCGCCAAGGAAATATTTGCCGCAGCAGGCCAAGATCTTGAAAAACAAATGGCTGCAGCAAAGCAGAAGGGCTTTAAAGCCGTGCCCTTGAACCTCACTGCATCGCTCAGCTTCGAAAATGACATCGCGCGAAAGGCGAGCAAAAATGTTGTTGGAATTATGAATGGCACAAAAAGGCCGGAAGAATATGTGCTCTACACCGCGCATTGGGACCATCTGGGCCGCTGCACGGCGGCAGTAGATGGTGATGACATTTGCAACGGCGCTGTAGACAACGCAACCGGCTCCGCGGGACTTGTTGCATTGGCGGAGGGCTTTGCCAAAGCCGGAGCGCCCGAGCGGTCGGTTGTGTTCCTTGCCGTTACTGCGGAAGAAAGTGGCCTTCTTGGTTCAAAATATTACGCAGAAAATCCCGTTTTCCCGCTGTCGCAAACCGTTGGCGGCGTAAACATGGACGCGTTCTCCATGTCGGGGCCTGCAAAGAACCTAACCGTAATCGGCAAAGGCAAGTCGCAGTTGGATATCTATCTGGAGGCTGCGGCGAAATCAGAAGGCCGTACGCCGGAGATGGAACCAACGCCGGAAAAGGGCTTTTATTATCGCTCAGACCATTTCAGCTTCGCCAAGCTTGGCGTGCCAATGGTATATTTCGAGGGTGGCGATGATTTGGTGACCGGCGGAAAGGCCGCTGCCAAAGCAGCCGCCGAAGATTATGAGAAAAACCGCTACCACGCCCCTAGCGACGAGTTTGACGAAAAATGGGATTGGTCCGGCGTCATGTCAGACTTGAAGCTCTATTATCGCGTCGGACGAATGCTAGCGATGACCGATGCGTGGCCCAATTGGAACGATGGCGACGAATTCCGCGCCGTCCGCGACAAAAGCCGCAGCGGAAAGTAACGCAATGGCATTTCGCATGCCCGCTGAATGGGCCCCACATGAAGCCGTCTGGATTGGTTTTCCCAGCTCAGCCGACGCTTGGGGAGCACCGCTACAAAGGGCACAGCAGCAAATCGCTGCCTTTGCCAATGCCGTTCACGCGTCCGGACAGGGCGAGCGCGTGCATGTGATTGCGGGCAGCGCCGAGGCTGCAGAGATTGCCGCTAATCTAGTCGATAGCGGCATTCATGTTGAACAGCGCCGCATCGGCGATGTGTGGCTGCGCGATACTGGCTGTATCATCGTCAAGGAAGGCGACCGCCGCATCGCCCGCGACTTTGGGTTCAATGGTTGGGGTGGCCGTTATGATTACCCGGGTGACAGGACCATTGGTGCAGAACTCGCAGCGTCCGCTGGATTAGAGATCCGCAAGGCCGATTGGATTTTAGAAGGTGGATCAATCGATGTGGACGGCCAAGGGCTTGCTGCAACGACGGCTGACTGCTTGCTAAACCCCAACCGCAATCCCTCGCTCGACAAGGCGGCGATTGAAGCGCGGCTGCGCGACGACCTTGGGATCGACCGCTTGCTATGGTTGGGCGATGGCCTGCGTAATGATCACACAGACGGGCATATCGATAATCTGGCCCGTTTTGTTGGGGTAAACCACATCCTCATTCCGCAAGGCGCAGGGGCCAACGATCCAAATAGCGCCGCTTTCGACGATGCACGCAAACGCGCCGAAGCCTTTGGGTGCCAAGTGAGCAATATGCCGTCGGTCGGGCGTTTCATGCAAGATGGGGAAGCTGTTCCTGCAAGCTACATGAATTTTTACATTGGCAACCACAATGTCGTTGTGCCAATTTATGGTGCAGAGAATGACGATGCTGCGATTACCACACTGGCGGCCTTATTCCCCGTCCGACAGGTTGTCGGCGTGATGGCGGACGCCGTTTTAACGGGCGGCGGCAGCTTTCACTGTTCAAGCCAACAGATTCCAGTTTAGTTGTATTGGAGAGGATATCCCATGAAAAAATCAATTGTATACGCACTCGCCGCTGTAACCTTGACCGCACCAGCTTTGGCCGACCACCATATGTCCAATACAGCCGAGCATGACAAAATGCATAAGGCGCATCAGGCACGGCTTGCGCAAATACTTGCGGACCCAGCTCGGGCCAATGATGCAAAGCGCGACATATATCGTCACCCTGCCGAAACACTGGAATTCTTTCGTGTGCACCCAGATCATGTTGTCGGTGAATATGCACCGGGCGGCGAATGGGTGTCACGCATCCTCGGCCGCTACATCAATGAAAATGGCAAATATACGGGCTTATATTTCGGAACGAAAACCTTTTTCAGTGACCAGCAAAAGCAAGGTCTTGCAGCAGCTGTTGGCAAATTTCCGTCCGACGTTGCCGCCGTATCCGGCCGGCCAGCCGCCGATTTCAATGCCTTTTCGTTAAGTGAAATTCCCGAAGGCGTAAAAGGAACGTTCGACCGCATATTGGTCATGCGCATGATGCATAATATCATGAATTGGAACATCGCCGACGCGGAAATAAAGGCCATGCGTGACCTGTTGAAGCCAGACGGGCTTATCGGTATTGAACAACACCGCGCTAAGGCAGATGCCCCCTATAGCTACACAGATGGCAGTAAAGGCTATATGCGCGAAGCCGACATCGTGAAATTCATGGAGGTAAATGGCTTCGAACTCGTCGCCAAGAGCGAGATCAATGCCAACCCGAAAGACAGCGCAAACTGGTCAGATGGGGTGTGGACACTGCCACCTGCATTGCGCCTAAAGGATGTAGACCGCGCGAAATATACAGCAATTGGCGAATCCGATCGCATGACTTTGCTGTTTAAAAAGCGCAACTGATGCTTGTACTGGGAAATTGCGCCCGCAATTATACTGTATCTGGCGACAATCATGATTGCGGCACGTTTCGGGGTG
>NZ_JBIKPH010000105.1:0-8758 GCF_044357595.1 Sphingorhabdus sp.
GCGCCAGAGGCCTATCCTTGGCCAGTGCCGTCCTCCGGTTCCGCTGCGCTCCACCTTCGGCCAACACTGGCCAAGGAGGCGATCATGCGCTAACAAACAGGTCGAACCACTCAGTGGGGGCCGGTCAGTTTCGTGAGGTGATGCAACAATGAAGGTCGATCTCGAAGGGAAAGTCGCGTTGGTCACCGGCGGCGGGCGCGGGATTGGCCGAGTGATCGCGACCCAGCTGGCCAGCAACGGTGCAAAGGTCTTAATTGCCACCCGAACCGAGGCAAGCGGGCGCGACGTGGTGGAAGAACTGCAGGCCGCCGGCGGCGACGTTCGCCTGCTGGCTGTGGACCTGTCGAACCGCGAGGCTTGCGACACTGCGATTGCCACAGCAGTCGATGCCTTCGGCGGGCTCGACATTGTGGTCCACAACAGCGGGATATTTCCGTTCACGCCGTTCGAAGCACTGGCCGACGAGGAATTCGACCGGGTGCTGCGCACCAATCTCTACACCGTGATGTGGCTGGCGCGCGCCGTTCTGCAGCAGTTCAAGGAGCGACCCGGCGGGCGTTTCGTCGCAATATCGTCACTTATCGGCAATCACGCCTGGCTGGCCGGCCTCGACGCCTATGCCGCCTCAAAATCGGGCATGAACGGGCTGTGCAAAAGCCTCGCGCTGGAATTTGCGAAGCATCAGGCGACGGTCAACGTCATCGAGCCGGGGCTGATCATCGATGACCGCGATGCCCGGATGGACAATGCGACCCGCGATCTGATCGTCCCCAACATTCCGATGAAGCGGGCCGGCCTGCCCAGCGATATCGCCAACGCGGTCCAGTTCTTCTGCTCACCCACCTCGCATTTCGTGACCGGGCAGGAATTGATCGTGGACGGGGGGCACCACCTGCCCGACATGTCGAGCTATGCCATGGCGGGCCGGCTGTGAAAGCGCCGACTATTGTGCATCCTTGTCTCCGACCGGCTGCACCGTCACATCATTGATGCGGCTACTTTTTTCCATTTTCCAGAAGTCCGACCAGCTTGCGAAATCCCCAGGAAGCTGGGGCGGTCGCGGGTGCGTATCCCATCCGGTAAACGGGGCGCGCGGCCGTTCTTCCCAATCGGCTGCATACCAGTGCTTTTCACGGCGCCGCACGAAATACCATTCGCCTGCCTCGCGCCGATATTCGTCGAAATAGGCAATGGCCATGACGATCCAGCGATCGCCATCCTCATGCTCTGCGCGGCAGTAAACAATCCCAGTCGCGGCGTCGCGTTCTTCAAACATGATGCGGTGGCCACAGATTTGATGCACCGAACGGTAGAAGGTCCGCAGTACCGGATCGATAAGCCTGCGCAAAACCTCGCGGCCCACGCCATGCTGCCCGCAGGCCACATCGGGAACGAACAACGCAGTCCATGCATCAAGGTTACGCCCGTCGACAGCAAGCGCATAGCGGATCGCCAGCTGCTCGATCGCCGCGCGCGATTCCAGGCGGTCGATCCGGGTCTCCAAATCGCTCATGCCAGACGATCCAGGTTGGCCGGATCGAAATACATAGAGGTATCCCCCAGCCGTACATGCGCAAACCGGGCGACTAAAGTCTTATTCATTTGCTCCTGACACTCCTCTAGACCTTTGGAACGAACTTAGAGCATCGACCCTCAATAATTCATGTTTGGCGCCTCTGCTATCAGAGATCCAAAGATTCCCTGAACCTCGAGAAATGAACCCCGTCACAAACACGGGTCGCCCGACGACATGATCAATCAATGACGCATCCTCTTCAGTTACGTAGTGCCAGTGATCCGGCACCAAGTCGTAAACTTTTTTGCCACCAGCGAACTGCAATACAATGCGGTCCTTTTCGACAATCACCGGAACAAGATAATCGTGGATTTTACATTCTAATAGGGTCGCTTTGTTGCTTGACCCGCAACTGGCAAAAAAAGTCCAAGGATACTTGCAAGGAAAGATTTGGCGATGTTCATTTTTCTCCCGATAATGCAACGGACGCTGCCCGATAAAATGTTGAAATGCTAGACCCGAATCCTTCAGACCTTGCCTGAGCGGCGTCATTCGTTAGTCTGATGGGGAAATCTGAGGATCTTGGACTGGAAAGCTGGTCCCAATAGGCATATCAAACTTGATGATGCAATGTCCGCTTATGGGGGAGCCCGCCGGCGCTTATAATGACTGCATTTGGGCGCAAAGCAGACATTTACATCGTTTCTTACTTCAGTCGCCTTGCTAAGCCCTTGCAACACTGCGTTAGTCTGAAACACACGGATTAATTCTTCGGGTTTGAAACAACAGCCGTATATCTTCTCACGTCAATAATTTATAACATAATATCAACTACATACATGTTATCAGTTTCATCATCTACGGCGCGCCATTCAAAATATTGATATATAACAATATTTAAACGCAACGATGTGCTGATTACGGCTTAAATAAAGCTTTTTAGCTATGCACAAATCGTGCACAAAATTCTATGTTCATTCGCTAACTTCCTAATTAGGCTGAGAGGGTCGAAGGAAGGCAGTCTATGGCTAATGAAGTTGATGTTCGGATTGATCTGCGGGGTGACGGGCGGGTCAAGTGGGGGCCCTGCATCTACATCCTAGCCTTGTTGGTAGCCAGCCATTCGCTGTATTCGCGGTAGTCTGGCTCGAATTCTTGCCAGTTTATACCGAAGTCTTCCATCGTGAACTTGTTGGTGCCATGCTTGCCCTGAGGATTACGGGCATCCCAGTCGAGCATCCGAGCCAACGCGGCATCGGACAGCGGCTTATCCCAAAATTCATAAACCTTGCGGGCTGTGATTTCTGGTTTGGACACGACCTCTAGATAATCGAGGTCCAGGACCTTAAGATCTGGAATCTGTTCCCGCATTGCAAAGTGAGCGCCGATGAACGGGGCAAGTAGCTTGATAACTTGACGGCCATCGGTGAGCTTGTCGCTGAAGGGGGCACGGAACGCCTGCGACATGCCCAGACATGAGCCGAACTGGCTCTGCGGATTGCGGTGCGGGAACACGAACCGAGCATCGGGAAAGATGCTGAGAAAAATGCCCTCCATGGCCATATGCGCTGGGCACTTCAGCAGCCATGGCTTGTCGGCGGTGGCGTAGCCCTGCCACTGCATATACTGAAGGATCTGCTTCAGGAAGACTAGCGGCGCCTCTGGCGGCTGAGTGACTAGCCATTCCAGATACTCTGGGCATTCGGCATAAGCGCTCATCGGGTAGTAGAGCATGCCCTGCTGCATCGCGAACATTTCCTCGTCGGCGCTCTCGGCGTCAAACGGGTGTGCGGAAAGGAAGTTGGGTGAGCGAGCGCTGTTCCACTTAACCCAGTCCTTGCCCTTGCGGATGCGTTCGTCAGGCGATTCGTTACGGTCACCGGTCAGCAGCGCTGGGTAGAGGCCTTGCCACAAATTCATATAGTTGAAGTCTCCTGAAGCCGCGAGCAGCTTCTGCAGCTTGCTCGTGCCAGCGCGGGGCAGCCCGTAAATGACGATGCCGATGGAAACTTGTTCATCGAGGATTTCGGGGTGTGCGGCGATATCGCGCAGGAAGCGCAGGCGATTTTTCAGGAATGCCTTCAGCTTGCCCAGTAACAGGGTCTCTCCCTCGGCAGTCAGTTCGGCGGAGCGGGCGGCAGAGTCGCAGAAGCGAGTCAGAGGCTCGAACGTGGCAATATCGTCGATATCGATCCCGGCTTCACGCTTTGCCATTTCGACGAGCACCTGTGGCGCAATCCGCAGGGACCTCAGATCCGCAGTCTCCGTAATCACGATAATGATCTCCTCTCTCGTTAGTTTCTATCTATACAATTCAAAAGCTGGCCGAGCTTTTCGGCGGGCCCAGTCTGGCGATCTCTTGGACCCCGGACGGCGCGGCGATTACATCGGGGATGCGGTTGACCATCAGGCCAACGGTCGTCCCGATCGAGTTGAGCCGCTCGAAGATAATGCGGTTGCTGGCATCACCGTCGACTGTCCAGGTGAAGTGTTCTCCGCGCTCACCGGCGAGCTCGAACACAAATTCCCCGGTGCAGGTTACACCCTCGCGCGTCTCCGCAACCACGATCACCTTCATCCCGCAGGCCTCGCCGGGTACAATGTCGCGCTCAAGCGCGTTGCACCGCGTAGCAACGTCATGGAGCACGGGCTCAATCCGCTGCGAAGTATTGGTAACGGTGAAGCCCAGTCCCGACAGCACATGCGGCGGCACAGTGCGATAGATGAAGCTGTAGGGACTGAGGTTCGCATCCATGGTTTCGCGGAACGCATCGGCCTTCAGGCCCACCCCATAGGCTTCAATCAGCCGCTTCGAGGCCGGCGTGGCGCTACTCAGATTGGTCAGCGACATGTGCTCCATAGAAGTGATTGCGGTGCAGGCTCCGGCGACTAGGATACCCGGCCATACCCTGCCAAGATCCCAGGCCCCGCCCCCGGTGAAAGTCACCCCGTGCTGGCGCGCCAGAGCATCGATCATCGTTGCCGTCTCGTGATCGAAATCCCAAGCGTACATCGATCCGCCGCCGTGGCACAGCACGTTGATCCCAGCTTCGAACAGGTGCGTGTAGGCAGCCATATTGTCGGCCGGCGCATCCGCGGTCACGACCAGCCCTATGTCGGCCTGCATCGCCCCATAATCCGCCGTTTCGCAGTCCTGCACGATCACGCCGAGGTCCCAGCCCATGCCAGCGAGCCGGCCGAGATCCTGGCCAACCTTTGGCCCTGCACGGTTGACAGCACCGACGACAGGCCAGCCCTTTTCGACCAGCTTACTGGCGATCAGGCATCCGAATTGGCCGGTGCCGTAGATGACCACCCGTGGCGGCGTGAAATCGTTGGACATGCTGGATGCTTCCTCAAAAGGTCTATTCTGCTCAACCGGGCTTGTAGATCGTGGTGCCGCCATCGCACATCATCGTATGGCCATTCATGAATGTTCCGAGGTCGGATACAAGGAATAGCGCCGCACCAGCAACTTCTTCGACCGTGCCAATCCGCCGCAGCGGGATTTGCGACATGATCGAATTGTACATTTCCGGCAGAGCCTTCACCGGCGCCGCGAAGTCCGTGTCGATCAGACCGGGTGCGATCACATTGGCCCGCACATTGAAAGGCCCGCCTTCGACTGCGATGTTCCGCCCCAGCTGCATTTCGGCGGCCTTAGTTATTGCATAAAGCCCCAGCGTCTCGAGGCCAAACATGCCCGCCCCGGAGGAGATCAAAATGATGCTGCCATCACGGCGCTCCTTCATTTCGGGGAAAACCATCTGGATCAGCCACAAAGGGCTGCGGACGTTGGCGTTCATGCAGAGGTCGTAGGTCTCATCCGGCAGGTCGATAAGAGAACCGTACCAGGGATTGAGTGCCGCGTTACAGACCAAGATGTCGATCTTGCCGAAGGCCTTCCGGGCGCTGTCAATCAGATTGGCGCAGTCCGGCTTGGACACGATATCGCAAGCCACCGCTATGGCTTCGCCACCGGCGGCCTCGATTTCGTCGACGACTTCCTGACAGGCGGAGAGAGTACGGCTTGAGACCACAATCTTCGCGCCAGCCTGACCGTAAATCAGGGCGATACCCTTACCAATTCCACGGCTCGAACCAGTGATAACCGCAACTTTTCCAGTCAGATTTACATTCAACATGGCATTATCATCCCCTTATATTGTGGAACAATGTTAGTATCAGGTGGCCTATCATACAAGCACAAAATGGTATGGCGTACCGCGCGGCGCGCGAACAAGTCATAGGCTCATTGCTCACGCTGTAGCGGGGGATATCTAGTATCTAGCCGCGCAAGCTCCCAATGGATTATTGCACAGTCCGTTGAGCGCGCAGGAAACATGTGGCGAGTTCAGTGCTAGCCAAGAAATAGCCCAGGAAGACATTTTATATCCATATTTCAATAATTTACTATTTTGTCTTTTACATCTTATGAAATGAGCATGGAAAGTTGGGGGTCCTAATGCCCCAGTTTGTTAGTTTTGATTGCAGTTCAACAACATTGCGATACGATAGCCGACCATAATGAGAGCCCTGCTTAGGTCCGCGATCAAAACGGCAGCGGCGCAAATGCTGCAACTATTATCGAAGATAACAACGCAGCCGGCATGGAAGCTGGCAAGCGGCGCCTGGCGGGGGACACTGCGCGTAAGAGGGTTGACGTCTGTTATAGTAGCATCCGTACACGCTGCTTGCGGCAGCATTTGTGCGCAAAGCAGAAGGACAGCATTTGGACACAGAGCGCTCACTTCGGGTACCCGTCGTCAGTTACCTTGACTCTCCGAATTCAATTTGCGCCCAAGGCTCTTCAGGACGGTTATCGGACGGAATAGCATTCCAAGCTGCCGCAAGGTCGCTGCCGGCTCGGCTCCATGAATTTGGAACAGCGGCCGTAATGCGTTCAACCAATTTTGCGCACGCGCTTCATCCGCTTTGGGTTCAGCATGGACAAACAGGTTAACATTAAAAGGGCGGTCGGTTAGTGCGCGGGTTTCGGTTATCATGAAGCGCGCGCCCGCAACGTCCGTGGCGCCAATGGCAATCGAACCAAGCCCTCCCGCCTTGGACACCGCGGCTGCCATCGTGGGGGTGGAAATGCCAGCCATAGGGGCTTGCACAATCGGCATGGTTATTCCGAGCCTTTGTATGGTCGTCATGAGAGCATAATCACGCACCCGCTGTTGTACCAAACTGCCACACGATGACATTCTCGTAAACATCCCCCGGATGCAGTGCAACCGACGCAAAGGATGGCTGGTTGGGCGCGTCTGGAAACATTTGTGGCTCCAGTGCAATGGCATCGCCGATATGATAACTTTTACCAGCCTTGCCCGTGGTTGAACCATCAAAAAAGTTACCTGCGTAAAATTGCACACCGGGCTGGTTCGATAGCAACGTCATCGTCCGTCCCGAATGTGGATCTTTCAATTCAGCGAGAATACGTGCTTCTGAGGCGACGTCCTGATCGATAATCCAATTATGGTCATAGCCGCGCCCATGCCGCAATTGTGCGTCAGCAAAATCGCGGACATGATCACGGATTGGCTTAGGCGTCCGAAAATCAAACACACTGCCCGCGACGCTCCGGCGCTCTCCGGTTGGAATAAGGCCACTGTCTACCGGCAAGTAATGCTCCGCCGGTATTGTCAGAAGATGGTCCATCGCATCATGCGGCGCGCCCTCACCGCTCAAGTGCCAATATGCATGATTGGTCAGATTAACGCACGTGGGGGCATCAGTCGTCGCGCGATAGGTTACCGAAAGCGCATTATCTGCGCTAAGCTGATAGGTTGCGGTCACGTTCAAATTGCCGGGATAGCCTTGATCGCCATGGGGGCTAAAATACCGCAGCGTGACCGACAACGCCGCCGCATCGCACGTCGTCACTGTCCAGTTCACCTTATCAAATCCCACATCGCCGCCATGCAATGAATTGGTGCCATCATTGGTAGGAACAGTATATTCTTCGTCGTCTAGAGTGAAGCGCGCATGCGCAATCCGGTTGGCAACACGGCCAATGGTGGCCCCATAAAACTGCGGCTGGGTAACATATTCATCCAGCGTTGCATAACCAGTGGTTACATCTGCAAACCGACCTTGCGCATCGGGCACGCAAACGGACTGAATGGAGGCGCCATAACCAATAATTTTAACTGACATGCCATTGGCGTTTGTTAAGGTGACCGCTTCAACAGTTTCGCCGTTGGCAAGTGTGCCGAAAATTTCTGTCTTCAGCCCTGACCGATCCAAAAGCTGTCCCCTTTTCCTATGATATGACTGATAGGACGAAGCGACCGATAAAGGCAACGGCACAACCGTTGGTGGCGAATAGTATTTAGCTTAAACCACGCGTCCGTTTGCACCCGGATCATCGTAGCGCATTTCCAGGTACCGGCCACGCACTGCTAGTTTATCCAGCTCCCCCCGAGAAATCTGCCCGGTCATAGTTTCAATTTCACGGTCGATGGTTTTAAGTCCGTCAACGAGTTGCTGTACTGGCGTTTTACCAGCATATTCCTTGTTTTTCAGGCTGTCGGGAATTTTCTTATAGCCGTTGATCAGCTCAGGCAAATGCTCCCCCACCAGCTTGCGCACTTCACGCGCCGCGGGGTCGTTTTCGTCTAATGTCTGCAACTGCGGTGCAAGCTGGTCCAGCCGCAAACCGATGTCCTGCATCAACGTTACCGCTGGCGCTGGCAAAGCGGGACGCTGCGCTTCAAGCCAGATTTCGGTCTTGCCGGCTAATGTCGCCAAATCCGTTTGGCGGAGACTTTCGATCGTCGGCATTGGCATTTCGGGATATCTCATCATGAGATAAGCGGCAGCAGCGCCAACAATCACAGTGATCATTACACCCCAAAAGCCAATGCCGTCGATGATTGCGCCGACAATTCCGGCACCGATCATAACGGCGCCGACCGCGATCACGGCCTTACTGAGTTTCCGCCAGTAATGCGCGCGGCGCAGCGCCTGCGACTTCGAGCCTATGGGCATCATACGCACGTTGCGCAGCGACCGAGCTGCCGCGGTTAGTGTTTCGTTTGCGTTGGATGCGGGATTGTTCATATTTTACCTTGTACGACGAAGACGCTCACGCCTCCAACGCCGCGAGCAAACCGCTTCCCTGCGTTGCCTCGACCGCTTGAGCCTGACCTTCGGCGCGGGCAATATAGCCTTTGGACTTTTCGACTTCCTTCTCGAGCGCTTCGGACGTCTGCTTCATGCTGTCCAACGCCTTCA
>NZ_JBIKPH010000193.1:0-3163 GCF_044357595.1 Sphingorhabdus sp.
GCGGTCGATGCATCAATGATTCGGGTGTGGCTGGACGTGGTCATGGCCACCGCCTCTTTCGCGGCATCATCTGGCAAGCAGAGGATGACGAAATCGGCGTCGTTCAATGCTTCGCGCTTGGCGGCGGGGTCTTTGCGCTTGTCATCGTCGAGCGTGATAAGCGTAAACTCTGCGCGTCCAGCAAGCCGGTCGGCGATCTCAAGCCCAGTGGTGCCCGCTGCCCCGTCGATGAAGATAGATTTGTTCAAAACGCAACCCGCTTACGTGCCAATATCGCGGCCGCATGCTCGGCAAAACGCGCAGCTGCATCGGCCAATGGCTCGACACTGACCGCCATTGCGGTGCCATTGGCGTGAATGATGTTTTCGGCGTCCGCCATGATCCCAACATGCCCCGGGAAGAAAACCAGGTCACCGCGCTGCAGCGCTGCGCCTTCTGGCAAATCCGCGCCAAAATCCGCTTGCTGCATATCCGCATCGCGTGGGGCCATAATGCCCTTTAAGCCAAAGACCAACTGCACTAGGCCAGAGCAATCAATGGCATTGCCACTACGTCCGCCCCAGCTATAGGGCGTGCCGATCAACTGCTCAGCCAAATCAGCGGGCGACGCTGCGACGCTTCCAATTTCCGACAGATGCGCGCGCGGCACAAATCCATTTTCGCACGCCAGATAATTGCCACATTCGCTCGGCGCGCCACACAGCAATTGCGCGCCCATTGGGTAGCGCGCGAGGACGCGCGCTTTGGCCGATGGCGCAGCCACCAATAACGTCGCTGCGGCGCTGACAATATGCGTTGCGTCAAAATCATCGCCGAGCTCGGCAAAGCGGACATAGCCCAAATAATTGTCGTGCAGGCAATAGCCCCATGCCCAGTCACCCGCGACATCAAGAACGGCAAATTCCTCGCCATGCATAAGCGCGCTGACGGGCATTGAGGTCGCATGGGCCTCGGCATAAATTTCAGTTACCGGCGCAATACCGGTGCGCAGCATGGGCACCGCATAATGCGGCGCAAACAACTTTCCGGCCAGACTGATATCGGCAAGGTCGCCACGGATCGGCGTTGTGCGCTTATCTCCCACAAGGCTATGCCCGCTTAATGTATAAATAGGCCGTTCACCCGCCTGTATATGACCGTCTACCAACTGTTTATGTCCCTGCCCTGCGACCATGTTCCCGCGCCTAGGTCCGGGAACACATCAAATGATTTATGGCACCCTATCGCGCCGGATATGTTTCCGCCAGATAGCGGAAGACCGCACGCAATCCAAGGGCCTCTCCACCCTTTGGCCTGCCGGGCTTGCTGCTGGGTCGCCAGGCGAATGTATCAAGATGCACCCAAGGCACATTGTCGGGGACAAATTTCTGCAAAAACAACGCGGCGGTAACTGCGCCTGCAAATCCGCCGCCACTGTTCGACATGTCGGCGATGTCGCTATCGAGCATTTCCATATATGGCGCCCAAAGTGGCATGTGCCATAAGGGGTCCGTCGCCGCTTTCGATGCGGCAAGCAGGCCAATCGAGACGCTGTCATCATTGCTGAACATTGCCGGTAGGTCTGGCCCAAGCGCGACACGCGCCGCACCGGTCAGCGTGGCGAAATCAATGATCAGTTCCGCCTTATCTTCCATCGCTTTGGTCAGCGCGTCGGCCAGTACCAAGCGTCCTTCGGCATCGGTATTGTCGATTTCAACGGTAATGCCCTTGCGGCTTTTAATGATATCGCCCGGCCGCATGGCGTTGCCCGATATGCTGTTTTCTGCAGCGGCCACAAGTATATGTAAACGAACGGGCAAATGCGCCGCCATGATCAGCTCGGCCAGCGCCAATGCATGCGCCGCGCCGCCCATATCCTTTTTCATCAAGCGCATGCCCGTCGAAGGCTTGATATCCAACCCGCCAGTGTCGAAGGTAATGCCCTTGCCCACAATCGCAATACGCGGGTGGCGCGGGTCGCCCCACTCAAGCTCAATAAGACGCGGCGCATGTTCACGCATGGCCGCCTTGCCAACCGCGTGAATGAGCGGATAGCCGGTTTCCAGAGGCTCGCCCGCCGTCACCGTAACCTCCGCCGTATGCGCCTTTGCGATCCGTTTTGCCTCCGCCTCCAGCGCGTTTGGCCCAAGGTCCCCCGCTGGCCGGTTCACAAGGTCGCGCACCAATGCCGTCGCGGTTGCCTGCAACGCGGCCATGGCAATGCGCGCAGGCTCCTTCACCAACAAAACCCGTGGCCCGGTCAGCTTTGGTTCGCTCAGATATTCATGGTAGCGATATTGCCCCAGCATCCAGCCAAGCATAGCCTCGCTGGCATCATAATCGGCCAGCCGATATGTACCTTCGGGCAAGCTGTCCGCCAGCTTTGCCAAATGCCACAAGCCCGGTGCCGAAACATCAGTAACACCCGCCGCCACAGACCATTCGCCCGGTTTATCAGCGGGCAAGATAGCTATATCGTTGGCGCCACCTTCGAACTTCTGTGCCTTGACCGCAGTGCGCACGGCATCAGGTTGAAGCGCAAGCCACGCTTCAAATCGGCTTTTGTCGGTCACATGAATGAGGGTGGCGGCCTGCCCGTTGTCAGGCTGAATTAAAGTGTCATACTGCATATACGCAGCGATAGCGGCAATGACACGCGAACGGGAGAAGTTTTAGAAATCTCCCGCATTTTTTATGTGCATGGTTATGATTGCAAACACCGGGCTATCGCACGTCCAACCCCTGCACCGAACAGCCCGAGCAAATGGCTGCGGCTATTCGGCTTTGCTGCCCAGGACAGCTGACGGGCGTTATAAGCGCCCGTCAGAGCGCATCATTCCGCTGCGATCAAAGTCTCTTCGGCTTCCCGATGTGCGCCAGCGAAGGCGGGCGCTGAAAATATCATAACGCCATCGTCAACCGGATCTTGGGTCAGAATTTTCTTCTCAGCCGTATAATTTTGCAGAACCCGCCATGGATGACGATCACCATTTTTGGGCAATGAGTCGAAACTACGTGCGAAATAGCCAGAGCTAAAATCGGTTACGAATGGCAGCTTTGGCATATCGGGATCATCAAGAACCGGTGTTGCCACAAGCGCGTTTTTATCGTCCATTTTCCAAAGCAAGCGGCAGACATAATCAGCGACGATATCGGTCTTCAACGTCCATGACGCATTGATATA
>NZ_JBIKPH010000017.1:0-25957 GCF_044357595.1 Sphingorhabdus sp.
GGCGCTCAATGGGCAGAAGCGTCGCCAACAGCGCCGCTATCCACAAGATACCGCCGCCCGTCCGCGCCAGCAGCGCCTTGTCCGGACCGGTGACAAAGGGAAAGAGCGTGGCCACTGCGAGATAGAAGACGATAGGAAGCCACAAGCCACCACCTGTCCAAGCAAGGCGCACCTCGCGGGTGACCAGAGCGATGAAGCTCTTCATGCGGCAACGCCTTGGTTGTCGAGCACAAGGCTAAGCGCAACATTGATGGAGGGCGGTTGATGTGCGGCGACAAGGATAATTCCGCCCGACGCTGCGCGACTGGTAATCGCTTGATCAAGGCGGGCGCAGCTTGCGCTATCGAGGCCATTATAGGGTTCGTCGAGCAACCAGATCTCTGCATTTGATGCCAATACCCGCGCAATGCTTGCACGCTTGCGCTGCCCGGTGGAAAGAAAGCGCACCGGGATTTTAGCTAGGCCTTGTAAATCCATATCTGCCAAGGCTGCGCTGCGTTCCGACGCTGATGCGTCGTCCATGTCTGCCCAAAATTGTAACGCATGCTTAACGGTCACATTCGCATCAAGCGCAAGGCTTTCATCGGCAAGGGCAATGCGTCCTTCGGCTTTCACCGCACCGGACGTAACCGTTAGCAACCCTGCAACAAGACGCAGAAGAGTGGATTTTCCACATCCATTGGCACCCCTTATCCAGATGATGTCACCTGCGCGCGCAGATACCGTCAGGTCACATAATACCAGACGATTACCGCGAATGACCGCGACATTTTCAAGGCTAAGCGACGGCAAGGATGCTTGACGGGATGACATATCGCGACTTAGGCATGAATTCGTTCAATTGCAAAAGCAGGATTATCAGATGCAGGTTTCAAGACTGGATGACACCGCTCGCGATGCAGCGATGCAACAATTGCCGCAATGGACCTATTATGCTGACGCCAAAGGCATCCGCCGTAGCTTGCGCTTTGGCGACTTTGCCGAGGCGTTCGGTTTCATGACACGCGTCGCCATCTTGGCCGAGAAAGCGGACCATCATCCTGAATGGTTCAACGTATACAACCGCGTCGACATTTTGCTGACCACGCATGATGCAGGCGGATTGTCACAACGTGACATTAATCTTGCCACCGCCATTGATGCCATCACGGCTTAAGCTGCACCACATCCCCAAGGCCGCCCAATAGGCCCAATTGCTTGCGTAAGCGGTTGGGGAACCAGCGCGCTGAAAAGGCAAGCTGCTTTGCCATTTTGTTGACTGGCGTGTGCACCTTTTCCCCATGGATCGCTTCCCATGCGGCGGGACCAATGATCGAGACGGGGCTGACCTCGACGCCTGCGGACTGAAGCCTTTCCTTGCCCGTCATATTGCTGCTGGCGTCGACATTACTGATGATGTTGGTGTCGATGAAGCCGGGCATAAGGCTGCGTGACTTGATTCCATATGGACGCCATTCAATATCATGCGCCTCGGCAAGTCCGCGCACCGCGAATTTAGTGGCGCTATAGACGCTTAATCCAGCCGAGCCGTAAATGCCTGCGGCTGAGCTGGTATACAGCACACACGCGTCGGCAGTGTTTTTGAGCAGATCGAAGCACGCGCGCGTGCCGCTGATGACGCCGGTCAGGTTAATCGCGATCATGCGGTCAATATCTTCGTCGGTCATGTCCTGAATGGGACCACCAGCGCCGATTCCGGCATTGTTGAACAACACGGTCATATGGCCATCGGTGTGCTTGGCAAATGCGGCAACGGCCTTTTTCCATTGCGCACGGTCCGCGACATCAAGCCTGTGGCGGGAATATTCGCCCTTTGGTAGCAAGGCTGCGGTGTCATCCAGACCCTTTTCATCAATATCCGCCAGACCCACAAACCAGCCCATATTTGCAAAATAGCGGGCGACTTCGCGGCCAAGGCCAGACGCAGCGCCTGTAATGAATATGCTTTTTTGTGCTGTCGACATGATGATGATTCCTCTCTTACTCACATGGTTGTCAGCGACATCAATTTGCTTGAAACGTCAACTGATTATTGCAGATGTTGCACAGCCTGGACGCACCTTAAGGGCTTGAGGAGTGCTTATAGTTTGATATTGGTTATTGCTGATTATGAAGAATTCAACGAAGTTTTTAGCCGCTGTGTCGACGCAAATCATGCGCCTGAACAAAGACCTAAAGCTAAATCGCTTCGAAGTTCTTGGCGTAAATATGCCAAGTAAAAATCGCTGCAGCCCCGCGATGCGGGCGCCAGCGTTCGGCGATGGCGCGGATTTCCTTTTCGGAAGGCCGTACCGCAAGCTTTAACAAGCGGCCAACGCCTTCCTGAACCGCAAGGTCGCCCGCGGGCCAGATGTCGGCGCGGCCCTCGGCAAACAGCAGATAGATTTCTGCCGACCAGCGGCCAATGCCCTTCACTTGCGTGAGATAGGCAATCGCCTCCTCATCATCGGTGGGCGAGGCGTCGAGCGGCAACGCGCCCGACAGCAACAGTTCCGCCAGCGACCGGGCATAGCCCTGTTTCTGTCGGCTTAGGCCACAGCCGCGCAACGCATCGAAATCCTGCTCCAGCAACCGCTCCGGCGGGCAACCTGCGCCCAGCAAGGCCTCCAACTTGTTCCAGACCGATGCCGCTGACGCGACGCTCACTTGTTGCCCAACTATTGTGCGCAACAATGTGGCATGGCCCGGTGCGCTTATCCGTTCGTCGGGATAGCCTGTTACGGCGAGTGCCGAGGAGATGCCCGGCTCAATAGCTGCCAGCGCGTCAAGTGCGGCATGAAGCTGCTGTGCCGGAATGCCCATTAGCGTGGCCCTTCATCCGCGCCTTACGGTCGCCGCGTACAGCGCAATCGCCGCCGCGTTGGAGACGTTCAGGGATTCCATCTGTCCGCTCATCGGCAATTTTGCCAGCTGGTCACAATGTTCTTGAATATTGTGGCGCATCCCATCGCCTTCGGCGCCCAGTACAAGCGCGTTGCGCCCGGGTGTGAGCGCTTGGTCCAACGTTACCTCCGCATTGCCTGTCAGGCCGATTCTCCAATAGCCAGCCTCGGCAATTTCCTCGAGCGCGCGGGCAAGGTTTACCACACGCACCCACGGCATGACTTCAAGTCCGCCGGACGCTGCTTTGGCTAAGGCGCCTGATTCGGGTGGGGAGTGCCTGTCTTGCGTAACAACTGCAACGGCACCAAAGGCAGCAGCGGTTCGGAAAATCGCGCCGACATTGTGCGGATCAGTCACTTGATCAAGGATCAGTAAAGGCCTGTTGTCGTCATTGGCAACGGCAAGCGCATCCGTCAGCCACACATCCTCAAGCGGCGCAACTTCAAGCACAATGCCCTGATGCGGTGCATCCTTAGGCACAAAGCGCGCCAAATCATTCACCTCGGCATATTGCACGGTCAACCCGTCAGGCACGACGATTTTGCCGATTTCCTCGCGTGTTCCCCATAAATTGATAAGGCGGCGCTCGGGATTATCGAGCGCGGCATAGACGGCATGCCGCCCATAAAATTTGGGATTACCGCTTATGGCGGCTGCACCACGGCGCCGGTGGCTTTTATGAGAAGACATTTCATTTACCTGTTAATTAAAAAGAGGACGTTCTGGCCCCTTTCCCACTTGAGGCATTGACAGGCAAGGGCCCTTTCGCCATTGGGCTGCTTCTTATGCGGGACCGGCCCTCATGCCAACACATGATGCCCCGACGAAGATGTGGACAGGTGGCCGAGTGGTTAAAGGCAGCAGACTGTAAATCTGCCCGGTTTTCCGTACGCTGGTTCGAATCCAGCCCTGTCCACCAATTACCCTTTCAGCATTAACCGCCATTAACCGCTGAAAGACGTGGTTTAGTGCGGTTTAAGTGCCCGTATCGATACGTACCTATTCGCTTGTATTTGCTCATAACCGCGTTAGGGTGTGGGACATATGTGGGACAGGAAATGCCTTGCCCCACATTTTCTATATTCAAATTTGGCCTTAAAAGTGTGGGGCAGGATTATGGGCAAGCTAACAGCAATTTCAGTTAAAGCAGCGATGAAGGTTCCGGGCACGTATCAAGACGGCGATGGGCTGATTTTGAAAGTGCGCGCCGATAAGGAAGGTCGCGCAGCTAGTGCACAATGGACGTTGCGTGTGCAGCGCGATGGAAAGCGCAGCGACATTGGTCTGGGCAGCGCAAAGCTAATCACGCTCGAGACAGCACGAACGGAAGCCCGAAAAGAACGCAACGCGGTAAAGGTGGAGCGGCGCGACATATTAATTGAACGTAAAGACGCCGCAGCCGCGCAGGTGACCTTTCGCGAAGCTGCCAAGCAATACCATGCCGAGAATGAAAAAGGCTGGAAGAGCAAAACCTATGCGCGCCAATGGCTGGCGGCGCTTGAAAACTATGCCTTCCCCAAGTTAGGCGAAAAAACGACGGGGGCGATAGTGGCGGCCGATATCATCACCACGCTTCACCCTATATGGCAGGACATTCCCGAAACCGCGCGTCAGGTGCGCAACCGTATTTGTGTGGTGCTCGATTATGCCCATGCAAAGGGATGGCGCTCCAGTGAAGCGCCATCTGGTAACGGCAGCCTAAAAGCGGGTCGGGGATTGCCAAGGCAGGTGAAGGAACAGGTTCATCGCAAAGCCATGCCCTATGCGGAAATTCCCTCTTTCATTGCTGCCCTTCAAAGGAAACATTCCTATGGGCGGCTGGGGCTCGAATTGCTTATCCTGACAGGTGTGCGTTCGCAGGAAGCAAGGCTGGCAACATGGGATGAATTTGATTTGGAAGCTGGTCTCTGGGCTGTTCCAGCCGACCATATGAAACGGGCAAAGGCGCATATCGTGCCATTATCCCAAGCGGCCGTCTCGGTTTTGCAGCGTGCAGCCGCTTTGCGGCTAGCGGGAAGCGAATATGTGTTTCCGGGCGCAGAAGGTAGGGCAATGTCCGATATGACCCTATTGAAGGTTCTTCGCGACGCCGGTGAGCCATTTCATGTGCACGGCTTTCGTTCTGCCTTTACCGACTGGGCAGCCAATGAAGGGTTCCCAGAAGCCGTTGTTGAAGCGGCGTTGGCGCATAAAACGCCAGACGCGGTGCAAGCCGCCTATCGCCGGACAACATATCTGGGAACACTGGACAAGCCTGGGGATCGAGTTCGTCTTATGGACGCTTGGGGAACCTACTGTGCGAGCGTTTGCCGCGCCGCGCCAATCGTCTCTTTTCGGCTGCACAAAAATTGAAGCGCTGTTTGATAATACAATCATATATTGTGTGTTGATTGGCGAGGCAGCCGACAAAAGCTAATTCCACGTGCTAGCCTGTTTCGTTCACGGAACGTTTGGGAAACATATATATGAATGGAAATGGTGACGTCGAATCCGATTTGGTCGATAGTCTGCATTTAACGGACCGATGGATTGCATCGATTACGTCCGAACGCATCAGTGCAGCTTTAGCGGATTTTGCGCTTCCGTTTGTAGAAGGTTGGGATATCGCCCGGCTTACCCGTGCAATTCAGGATAAGGCTAACCTAAGCCGCGAACGGCGATCAACCGGGCCACTGCGACAAAGTAATTCCGAAGCTCGCTTAGAACTTAGTAGGCTATCGAACCTCGGCAAGAAATTACTCGAAGGCATTGAAGGTCTTGCTAGCACTTCTGAAACAGCCGCGTTTTGGTCGGCCTTCGGATATTTCGAAAGCCATGATGAAATTTCGGCTGAGTCGCCAGCTGAAGGCTATTTTACTTTTGGCCCCGATGATTTTCGTGTCAAGCTGACCACGCCGTTGTTACAATTAACGGAAATTCTTGACCACGCCACGTGGCAGGTGGGAACCGAAACCCAGTCAGCGAAATGGCGGCAAAAAGAATCCCAGGGGTTGCGGGTCCGTTTTGCAATGGGTTTGACGCCTATTTTTGAACAGGCATTCGGCAGGTCAGCGCGAGCGAATAACTGGGCTATCGAGTATGGTGAACAACATCCATGGCCAGATTTTTACCAGCGAATTTATCAAACATTGCACGGAAAAGCTGACGGGTTGAACCTTGGCGAAGTATTGCAGGAAGCCGTGCAAATAGCGAAGGGGGCTATTAGGGAATAAAAAAATTTCAAATAGCTTCCTAGCGCCGCCGAGGCATCGGCCTATCTCTGGAATATTGGGCGGACACTTCGGTCGGTGCAATGCAGTCAAATAAGGATAGACATATGACATTTGAAGAAAAATATCTCCAACCCCGATTGGTTGGCGTGGTTAAGGCGGGGCAGTTACTGGCAATAGGCAGAACAAAAACCTACGAGTTAATTTCCGAAGGTTTTCTTGAAACCCTAACTATCGGAACGCGGCGACTGGTTACGCTCCGCAGCATTGACCGCCTTATCGAGCAAGCAGCGATGGAAGGTGCAGCATGAACTTGACCGACACCCAAATAAGCAAAAAAGCCGGACCCGTTGCAGCGGGTTCCGGCTTTGCTAATGTCACAACGCAAGCGAGCATTGCAACTTATTCATCTTACTCTCAATGCGAACGAATGTGCAAGCCTAAAGCACTATCATTCTATACTCCCACAGGTCGCGTTGCCATTGCTTCAAGAGAGGGCAGCCTCACGTCACCAGCACTAGTGCAGGCGCACACTAAATGCATTACTGCGCTAGAAATGTATAGCTGGGTATACCAGTTGGGTGGTCAGATGCACCGGTTGCGCCACTATTGTTGTCGGGCAATTGAGATACTGCGCGAACCCGATGGCGTTGGGTGGCATGGTCGCTATGTTCTGCAAACGCCTTGCCAAGTCGGCTGGGCAGGGGATGCAGCGTGAGTGCCCGAACTTTGCTATCCTACCCCCACCGGGGCGATACAGTGTTAGTGCAGATTAGCGAGCATGGCGGAAAGACATTTGCCAACTTCCGCAAATGGTATTCTGACGGTAATAGTTTGAAACCTACCCGGCAGGGCGTCACGATACCTCTAGAGGCCCTTCCGGACCTTTATGCGGCACTTGGTGCATATCTAGCCGATATGGCTCCAGCGGGGCTTAAAACGCCTTAAACAGCGTCGCAACTATTGAGGGGGGTGGCAATATTAGTCACCCCCTCTTTTTACTCGCATCAAGCTTGTTCGCAGCCGTCCACTTGAACATGGGAACGCTTGGGGGAGTGAGTTAGCTAAGTCATTGGGATACATAATAAATGACAGAATTTTTTCATCGGCGTCTCGCCACTGGGGGCAACACCCAAAATGCAGGCATTCCAGCCGCTTTCTCGCCTTGGCATGGTCCTTGCCTTTCAAGTTATAGTTATACGTGCGTGCCTACTTAACATGAAGCGGCCGTTATTCAGGCATGGCGGTGCTGGCAATCGAGCGATGGCAACAAGCGATTATCTTACACTTCGACAAGCCCAGGGCCTGATTGCAGCGGCGCAATATGCGCTTCACATTGGCAAACCGCTAACGCGACATTTGACAGTCCGGCTGGAACAGCAAGGTATAATTGATGTTGATGCAGTGAAAGCCATTGGCAGACTTATAACCCTGTTGCGCGACCATGTGAGGAAAACGATCGGCGGCGATATTGCCTATATTTGGACGCGGGAGCATGGCCCAATTATCGGTGGCCATGTGCATATCTTGCTGCACTTACCGGCCGGTTACATGTGGCAAGGGCAACGGGTGCAGAGGTGGATGCAGCTTATATCTGACAGGTCATACCAGGCTGGCACAATCAAAACGACCCGCATTGGCCGGACAGTCAACGCCCATGAAAGCAACCTAGTGCTATATCTGGCAAATCTTGCAGAAGTGGTCGGCTATCTTATCAAAGGCACGGCACCCTATGCGAGCGCTGCGCTCAAACTTGAAAGGGTAAAGGCCCAAGGCCGCGTTATAGGCAAACGTTGCGGCCGGTCGATAAACATCACAGGATACATCGACATTTCATGAATAATTTGTCGACGTTGTAAAAGGGGCGGGGCGGCTGTTTAAAGCTGCCATTCTCTCAACTTCCGTTTCTGGGCCGGGAGTGGTCCGTCTGCTTCTAGGCATAGATCGATGAAAAGCTGCCGTTTAGGCCGGCAAGTACGCCTGGCTGCTCCCGCTAACATTGCTGCCGTTCGTTCGTAACTACTGGCTCCTTAATAGCTGACGTCCGTTCACCCGCTCGAGTTCATGCTGTTGATGGCGACCATTGTGCGGTGTGCTAACTGTCCGGTTTATGGTTCGAGAGGGGGCATTGCAGGCGTCCATCCGGGAAAATCGAGAGCCTGCTCCCACTAAAAACGGCGGACATACGATATATTTTTTAAGCATTTTGTGAAACTTACCGCTAGATCAGCAGCAACACCGTTCTACCGAACAGGATGACTGACCCATCACGCTGTTGCGCTTTAACCTTAGTTATGATTGGGAATGACGACAGAAGCACCTTTGCACGATGCTATTACCGCAGAGTCCACCTGTCGACCGTTGCTATCGAGCCAAAGCAATTGATCACCCTTTATGGCAACACCAAATCCTGCGGGTTCACCGTATGCCCATAGTGTCCACTGGCGAAACCACATATCTCCTTCAATCCACCATCGTCCGGTATCCTGCTCCTCGTTTGCAAATCCGGCACGGCCTTCCAGTGTTCCGTCTTCATGCAATTCCATCGTGCACGGGTCACCATAGACTGTGCGATACGATAGTGTCGCTCCGGATAATCGAGCCGCAATATCCGCACCAGGAATTGGAGTACAGTCAAGCCTCAGCACTGGGCTCTCGGACATCTTACGCATCATTTCGGCAATCAGTGCCACACCCTCACGAATGCGGTCAGTCGGAATTCCGGAGACTCCAAGCCGAAACATATGCAGGGGCGGGTTTGATCCGGCAAAATAGCCAGCCGCTGGTTCAATCAATACACCCTTGCTTTTGAGGGCTTTTGCTAGTCGACGGGCATCTAACGAGGCAGGTCCGCGCACCCAAACTGTGCTGCCGCCAACAGCAGGCGCAATCGCTACCGACTGAGGCAACGGCTCTGCCATTGATTGCGGCATGTAGTGGTTAATCGCGTCACGTAGTGCCAGCAACCGTTCCTCTACCACCCGCAACACGCGTGAATTCATAGCCTCATAGTGCCCAAGTGCAAGAAAATGAGCGGCCGCCCCCTGGGTCATGGAAGACGGTCGATGGGTTGCCAAATCGCGTACCTTGCGCGCCGCACTGATCCATTGTGCCGGACCGCATAATATGCCCAGCTTGATACCTGGTGCGAGTGCTCGCGAAAGGCTGGCCATATAGAACACGTCTTTTGCACCAGACATGGCGCGTATCGCGGGGAGCGGCTTTCCTAGGACAGTTGTCTCGCTATCAAAATCATCCTCTATAATCAAAAGATTGCGTTTAGCCGCAAGCGAGAGCAAGGCCATACGGCGTGTTAGCGACATCGTAACCCCGGTTGGGCGCTGTCGCGAAGGTGTGATGTAAACCCCGTCACAATCGAATAATCGATTGTCTACGACCATACCCTCATCATCCACCGGCTGGTAACTCAATTTAGCGCCTGCCAACTTGAGAGCTTCGCGCGTGTGCGGAAGACCTGGGTCCTCTATTGCAATGCGCCGCAATCGGTTTGAAAGTGTCTTTGCAATAAGAAACAGTGCCTGCTGTTCACTACCTACAATCAAGATTTCGTCGTTAGCAGCGATTATACCCCGGCGTGGCAATATTCGAGCACGGATCTGGTCGATTAGCGCCATGTCGTCCGCATCTTCATCCGTATTAGTCCAATGGGCGATATCCACGGTTCCAAGAGCCAGGCGGCTAGCTTCCCGCCATTCAGATGCAGGAAACATGGACCTATCATAACGCTGGTCAATGAAGGGAAAACGGTATCGCTGCCAATCGGGTGGCAAGCGCCAATGCTCAGGCAGCCCTTCCGGTGATCCAACGCCCGCGCCAAACTCAGCAGGCTTGGAAATTTGGGCGGCACCGAGCACAGGATCTTGCACAATCGAAGCTGACTGACCAAGCATGGTTACGAAAATACCGCTACGCTCTCGCGTCGCAAGATGTCCTTCCGAAACCAGCTCTTGGTAAGCAAGCGCGGCCGTGTTGCGCGAAATACCAAGTTCGAGCGCCAGGCTGCGCGATGAGGGAAGTTTCCATCCCGGAGGAAACGCCCCGGCTGAAATCGCCGCCAAGATCTGTCTGCGAATTTGCTGCTGTAACGAGAGCGGTCCACCACGGTCCAAAGATAAAAGCAAACCGCGATTGCTACCGTGTGATGTGCTCGACATCAGCGGCGATAAGACCCAGATGGACCTTGTTTTGCACGATCAAAAACGATTTTCCCACCGATAAATGTCATATCGACCTTAGCATCCAGGATGTCCTTTGGTGCTACTGCCAACAGATTGCGATCGATAATGATGATATCGGCTGCCATTCCGGGCGCGATTTCACCAACTTCTTTCTCGCGAAAATTCATCCAAGCCCCCCCCGCGGTATACAACCGCAGCGCTAGGGGGACGTCGATTGCTTCGTCTGGGCCGTAAATGGCTCCGGATATACCCGCCCGAGTCACCGCAGCATATACTCCCACTCGCGGGTCAATCGGAATAATGTCTGAGGAAAAAGCCATTTTAATACCGTTCCGAAGCGGCGTTGCTACAGCATTATTGTGTGCGAGAGCATCGTCCGGCAAATATGTACGGTATCTTCCTTCTAGCGAAAAGGTGAAATTGGGCTGCTGGATTATGCCAATTTGTTGACGCGCCATCGTCTTTAACGAGGGGTCATCAGGCAGAACGCTAAAATGATTAACATGATGGCGATGGTTGTCTCTCGGGTTTGCCGTCAGAATGCAATCAAACATTTCCACCGTGCGCTTAATCGCAAGGTCCCCGATTGCATGGTAGCCCAGTTGCCAACCCGCCATATGAGCACGTGCTGAAAATATCTCGAGTGCCTGCAAATCGACTGCCGCCGCTCCATGATAATCGGAATCATTCCGATACCCTTTCGTCGTCCATGCTGCAGGACCGGTAAAGCCACCGTCAACAAAAACTTTGACAGCACCGATCCTCAGAAACTCATTACCGCCTCCGGTAACTGCTCCAAGCGCCGCAAGCTCCGCTATCGCGCCTTGCGGTCCACGATGAACAAGATCAGGATTAATCTGGACAGTTGCGCGAGGCAGCGGTTGCGCGGCGTTCGCATAAAGTGGTCGCCATATTGACCGGTAATCGTCAACTGATGTCGAAGCGTCTGTGACGCTTGTGATCCCCAAGCTAAACAGCGCATTCAGGCGCTTGGCCAGATCGGCTCGTATTTCGGCTGGTTCAGCATCCGGAACGAGGCTGGATACAATGGTACGGTTCTCGCGTATTATCCCGCTCAGTGAACCGTCGGCCATCCTTTCCAGCTGACCGCCCTCTGGGTCTTGACTCGAAGATGTCAATCCTGCGAGCGTCAGTGCCTTTGTATTGGCTACACCACTGTGCCCCCCTTCGCGGTCGAGAAAGACAGGATTGTCGGGCGCCGCGCTATCCAAGTCGATGCGGGTCGGCTTGCGCTTTTCTGCTAACCTATCCTCGGACCAACCATAACCCGTTATCCATTCCCCGGCCGGGAGTTCCGCAATTTTGTTACTGACTCGTGCTTGCAGTTCCGCAATCGATGTGACTTCCGAAAGATCAATGTATCGTTTTGCACGACCTCGGATGTGCGAGTGGGCATCGTTGAAACCCGGCATTGCAAACCGGCCCTTCAGATCAATTGTCTGACGTGCCTTCACTTGCCGTACCAATTGCTCGTCGCCCACCGAAACAATCTTGCCGTCCTTGATTGCCATAGCTTGGTAAATCTTGTTGTTCGCCTGAGCCGAAAAAATCGGCCCTCCGTGAATAACTAAGTCGGCATTCTGACGATGTTGCGAACAACCAGCGATTAGCAGAGCTGCCACAAGCGAAAAGATCGATGCAACCTTCACGCTAACGTCTTAACCGCAACTGTTTCAGCCAATGATTCAGCTATTATCTCGAGAGCCTCATCAAGCAACGCCTCCTCTATAGTCAGCGGGGGCAGGAAACGGATGACGTTGCCGCGCACCCCGCATTGGAGTAGCAATAGGCCCCGTTCCCGAGCTGCCGCCACCAGTGCTGATGTGCGCGCTGGGTCTGGTCGGCCCGGGTCGCCGTCCATTACCAGTTCGATCGCGCTGATTGCGCCCAGCGCCCTGATATCGCCAATGCCATTGTCATGAAGCGCGAGCACAGCCATTCGGTCGGCGATACGTTCGCCGATCCAGCTGGCTCGCGCGCATAGCGATTCACGCTCGATAATGTCCAAAACAGAAAGGGCTGCCGCGCAGGCAACCGGCGATCCTCCAAAGGTGCCGCCAAGTCCCCCGGGGTGAGGCGCATCCATTATCTCGGCCTTGCCGACCACAGCCGAGAGCGGAAAACCGTTCGCAATTGATTTGGCAACTGTCATTAGATCAGGTTCGACCCCGAAATGCTCGGTCGCGAACATGCGTCCGGAACGGGCAAAGCCGGTTTGTACTTCATCGATGATGAGTAATATGCCGTGACTATCGCACATTGAACGCAACGCTCGCATGAAGCTTGCACTGACTGGGTAAAAGCCACCTTCACCCTGCACAGGTTCTAACAAGATGGCGCCCACCCGAGAAGGATCCACATCGGCACGGAACAGCATTTCGATTGCGGCCAAGCTGTCATCTTCGCTTACGCCTAGATATGGTGTTGGGAATGGAACATGGTAGATATCAGCTGGAAAGGGACCGAACCCGATCTTATAAGGCACTACTTTTCCAGTAAGCGCCATACCCATCATGGTACGTCCGTGAAACCCGCCTGAAAAGGCAATGACACCGGGCCGCCCGGTTGCCGCACGTGCAATCTTGACCGCGTTTTCTACAGCTTCCGCACCCGTCGAAAAGAATATCGTCTTTTTTTGCGACATGCCAGGAGCAAGGTCATTCAAACGTTCAGCCAAAGCAACATAAGCCTCGTAAGGAGTAACCTGAAAACACACATGACTAAATTGTTGTGCCTGCTGAATTGCAGCGGCAACAACTTCCGGGTGGGCATGCCCCAAATTAGTAACAGCAATTCCCGAGGCAAAATCAATGAATCGTCGACCGTCAACATCCCAGATTTCTGCATTTTTCGCACGCTCTGCGAAAACTCCCGGATGGGATGTACCTAGGCCACGCGGAACCGCAGCGTCCCGTCTACGCTTCAATGTCTCATTGTTGGTCATACAGGTTCTCCGTTGGCAGCGAGGCCGCCCATAAGCAGATATTTAATGTCGAGATATTCGTTCAGTCCGTGGGATGAACCCTCCCGCAGACTGTTTCACGCCCCCAAACGGCGCTACCTCAGTGGACAAAATGCCTTCGTTGATCGCTACCATGCCATATTCTAGCGCTTCCCCGACGCGCCATGAACGCGCCAAATTGGTTGTGTAAAAATAGGCGGCTAGCCCGAACGGCGTCCCATTGGCGAGCCTGATGGCATCCTCCTCGGTATCGAAGCGAAGAATCGATGCAACCGGTCCGAAAGTTTCTTCCGACCAGAGCGGCATAGCCGGAGTGACCCTTGTCACTATAGTAGGCTGATAAAATAGCTGGCCGAGCGAGTGCTGTCTGCCACCAAGCACCACACTCGCACCCGCTTCTCTGGACGCTTCTATGAGCTTGTTAATCTTTTCAACCGCGCGCAGGTTTATGAGAGGTCCGACGGTCGTTTCGGGATTAGCACCATTTCCTACCCTTAGTTCCCGGGTGCGATCGATCAGTCGTTCAACGAACCGGTCATGAATACCCGATTGTACAAGAAAACGATTGGCGCAGACACAGGTTTGGCCCGCATTGCGATATTTGGACGACATAGCGCCAGCGACCGCCGCGTCGAGATCACAGTCGTCAAAAACTATAAAGGGCGCGTTACCGCCAAGTTCCATCGACACGCGCTTGACGGTCGTTGCTGCACGCGCCAGCAATTTACGCCCCGTCTCTGTAGATCCGGTGAAGGAAATTTTGCGGACTTCAGGGCTATCGAGTAAGCGGTCTCCCACGAGAGCAGCGCGCGCAGTCGGCACCACGTTGAACACACCGTCGGGAATGCCGGCTTGCCGGGCAAGTTCAGCAAGCGCAAGCGCTGATAATGGAGTGTCCTCGGCGGGCTTCAGTATCAAGGTGCAGCCGGCAGCCAACGCGGGCGCAACCTTGCGTGTCACCATTGCCACAGGGAAATTCCAAGGCGTTATCGCCGCCACGACACCCACTGGATGCCTCAGTGTCAAGATGCGTGTGGTGGGCCACGGTGAGGGAATTACCTCGCCGTAAGCACGGCGCGCTTCTTCTGCAAACCAGCTGACAAAGCTTGCGCCATAACGAACCTCTCCGGCTGCCTCCGCCAATGGTTTACCCATTTCTGAGGTGATCAATGCGGCGAGAGCATCAACATTTTCCAAAATTAAGTGGTTCCAGCGGTGCAGTAGTGATGCCCGATCCGCCGCAGTGCGCGAACGCCACGCCGGCAGCGCGTCCGATGCCGCCGCAATCGCAGTGTCGGCTTCCACTTCGCCACAATCGGCCACATCGTCGATTTTTCGCCATCGCTCGGGTTGAGCACTTCGAAACGTCTGCCGTCGGAGGCATCCAACCACCGGCCACCAATCATGGCTCTGGGTTCATACAATATGGTCATGCCGTTACTTTACCTTGTGGAAGAAGCTCAGAAGGCCGTCGCGCGCTGCGATCAAGCATGATTGCCGGAGGCAGCATCAACAACATCGCCAACACCAGCGCTGCGAGGGCGGTGTTGATCAATTCGGCGAATCCTGCCCCTCCACCCAGCATCATCGATGCAACGAGGGGGCCCGATGCCAGCCCCAATTTAGAAATGACGCTTGCAGCAGCAGCGGTTCGCCCGGTTCCGTCAAATTCAGCGGTCATTCCGAAAAGATATGGCACTACCAGCCCCCAGGTGATCCCCGTTGCGCAGTTGGCCAGCAAATAGACCTCGCCAAATTGCGACCAATGAAACAGTGCGTTTCCGCCCAGTGTCAGGAGCATTCCTGCCAAAAGCAGTGGAAATCGCCCAAACCGACGGCCGAGAACCATTACCAACAATGGTCCGGCCAGAGCGACCCATGTTGCAAGACCCAGAGCGCCGCTGGTCATGTCGCGCGAGAGCCCCGATTCGGTCCCCAGTCGGAATATATAAGCAAGCAGACCCATATTCGCCGCCTGAAACAGGAATAAGGCGCTTATGGCTAGTACCAGTGGTGTCCATTGCACGGTGCCAGCCTTCTTAATCGGCGCAGCAACAGAACGTGGCGGATAATCTGGCAGAAATGGCATCATACACAATGTAACGAGGCTGAACAATGCTAGCGATAGAAACAGCGGCGCCACACCGTACAGCGGCACAAGGCGCGGGAGAAACATGACACCAAGGCCGCCAAGACCAAACTGAACAAAAAGCAGCATCCCGAAACTTCGATCGGGATTGGCGGTGCGTCCGATGACACCCATGCCGGTGCCGATCAACAATCCACCGACCAGACCGTGTAATGTTCGAATACCGATCATAGTCATCGGTGTAGTGCTCAGGATGGACAAAAGGTCGATCGCTACAAGAATGACCAAGCATAGAATTGATGTCTTTCTCCAGTCAAATCGTGCGATAGTGAAAATCGAAACAGCCGCACCAAAAGCAGCGCCATAGGTATTCACCGCCGCAACCTGTCCTGCTTGCGCGTCAGTAAACGCCAGGCCGCTGACCAAACCATCGACAATTGCAGCCATTATGTTGACGTAGAACAGACCTGCAGTTGCCAGAAAGGCGAGAAAGGCTGCGGCTGCGAGTCCTTCGGGATCAACCTTCCGCTGCATGATCGGGGCGGTCCTCATTTGCCACACATCGGCGTGATTGCGTTTGCGCCCAAGGCGGCTTGCCGCCAAGCATATTCATGGCCGTCGCTAAAATAATAATAAATCACACCATTTGGAAACATGGCAATGCTGATACCGCCAAAGCCTGGCAGGAATGGTACCCAGACGGCTGATGGGCAGTTGATCGCACGAGATATGTTCCATCCCCAAAATCCGTTTTTATACCGCTGATCGGGAGAGCCGGCTTCGGCGCCGCGATTGGCAGGATTGCGCTGCAACGCAGCTGCAAGCATTTTAGGATCGACAACAGCTTTGCCATTTTCCAAAGCGCCCCCGGCCACAAATTGAGCAAATCGAACCGCGTCATCGCGATGCATCGTTAGCCCCCAACCGACAAACGGCTGCCGAGCGTTGTCATAGCTGCGCTTTGTATCGTCTAGAACAGGGCTAAGGCCAATTTTTCGCCAGATGGGATCGACAATCAACTCGCTGTAAATATCGGCTTCGGTACCCTTCCGCCTTTTCAAGATATTCTGCATCGCCACACCAAGCAGATAGGTGTCGATGGTATGGTATACCCATTGTGTCCCGGGCACCGCTTGCCGGGGGAACATCGCGCAAGCCAGACGCGCCCGTTCGTCCCGGCTGTCCGCGGCAAAGAATTCTGGCATCTTCTCTCCACTTTCGTCAAGATCATAACCGAGCTTGTCATAATTACCGGTGGTCATGTTAAGCGCCTGTGACAGGGTGACATCCGTCCATTTCGATCCTCCGCACCAGCGCACATTTGAACCGATAAACTCCTCGCTTGATCCAGGGTAAAGCAATTCCAGCCGCATTAGTCCCAAACCGCCAACCATTGATTTGGCCAAGGAATAAGATGGCAGCGCCAGGACATCGCAGAATGGATAGGCACCGTAACGCGTCATGCATTCGCCGACCCAGTGTATTCCCCCGGCAAACACCCCAAAGGCGGTCATGTTTGCTGGATTTATTTCGCTAGCCGATCCAAACTGCATGGGCGACACACCGGGGAATATGCTGCCAATTTCTGCTATAGGTCGGGTCGGGACACGGCTTGCGACTTCTACCCGGTGGGCCTTTACCAGCAGGTCGCCGTGTTTAAGAGGCTCGGTGTTTAAATCGACCGTTGCCATCCCCCACATATCCAACTTCAGATACGCACATGTTTCGCCAACCACTTCCCAAGCTGCGCGCGAAGTCGAGCCATCGGCTCTGTAAAGAAAGGTGAGCATTCCGTTATGGGTGCAGTTGGCATTGCGTTCTTGCAAGGCGAATGGGATGGCAGCACGGCTCCACCCAGCATCATCAGGCTCGGTCCAGCTTGTGCCTGGACTTATAATCCATTCCCAGTCTTGATGATCGGACTTGATCGGACTGCGGAATGCCGGGATCAGCGTTGCACCATCAGAAATCATGCCAATTTCGACCAAAGGGGGCTTGACGAGATTGGGACTTTTAGGCGCGTAATTAGCCCGATCGACCAGAACGTGTGATCCACCGCTGCCGCCTATTGGCGTAATTTTTATCGTACCATTCAGCGACGCGCCCGAGGCAACCCTTGCAGGAGGAGCAAAAACACTCAGGTCGCGCGGCGAATTCAACTTATCGTTTCCCAGCAGAAAGGCTGGTGAAAACGGCGTACGAGTTTCTGCGTTTTCTGCTCGGCCATCAGCAAGTATGGTATCGAACCAGCAGGCGGCATCGGTGTTGTTAAGTTCGGCGCGTAATCGGATATAAGCCGGATCGGCTCCTGCGAGCGCTGGCACGATTGCGCGCCGATTGTAAAACGTTACGGCATCGTCTTGACCCTTTTCGATTCTGCCTATTTCAAACCAGTTGAGACCTTTGTCCGCGCTCGCTTCGACCAAACAGGCATCGCGTGGGCCAAGCCCTTGCGCCGCGATTTGCGCTGATACCGCAATGTTCACTTTGTCCGTGCCGCGAAACGCAGTGAGCGCCTCTGCACGCGATTGCAGACGAAGCGAGTAATTGCTCTGATATTGAGTCACTCGGACGTCGCCAGACCCTCGTGCTATCCATCCGGCAGCAGTGCCGGACTGGAAATCCGCCAGCAGGATTTGCTCTGCCGATGCAGGCGCAGTTGGCAGCAAGAATACTAAAAACCCTATTACAATGCGAAACATCAAGTTCCTCCGGTTTCCAGCGAAATGTTCGCAGCGGTCAACGCCGCTGCGAGCGGAGCGAGGTGCTGTTCATATTTGCGCCATAAGCCGACCGAGCGATCATGAATGGGCGCGCGAACTTGCACGGCGCTGGCGGTGGCAACCGGGGACACGTTATGATGAGGGCTCAAGCAAGCTTCGTCCCACCTGATTCCCAGTTCATTTAGCATGCGTCGCGTTTCATCTTCGGGGTTACGCACAAGCCGTTCGTAATCAATCTCGACCATTCGAGTCGGCAAGGCATGCCGCCAGTGCGCCATTAAATCAGCGTATGCGATGCGATATGCAGCAAGGTCAGTTAGAGAATAGCTGAAAGGATACCCCATGCGAAACAGCGATTTGAACATCGCGTAACTGCTGTCCATAGCCCCGCGTCTGACATGGACGATGCGAGCGTTGGGTAGCGCAAGTGCGATCAGGCCAATGTAAAGAAAATTCAGCGGCGCCTTGTCGATAACAAAACCTGGCGCGACGGAAAGTCCGTTGATCCGACGCAGATATTCACTGCCAAGGTGCGCATGGTCCATTTGCGCACTTTTGTTGATAAGCGACGTTTTATCCGAAACATCCGAATTGGTTTGCATCAACGCAAGCGGAAAATCCTGAAGTTCCCCGAGGCTTGTAATATCGGCATGTGATGCAAGTATCCGATCAACCAACGTCGTTCCACTGCGCGGCAGGCCCAATACAAAAATAGGCCCTTTCTCGTCAACGGCTAACGGCGTTTTCGCAAGACGTTTGACACAAAACGCATCGGCTATCGCAGCCATTGTGCGAACATCCGCATCGACCTTGTACGCCATTCGCGATCGGCGGATTTGGGCTGCGTTTGCCAGATGGGTGAAAGCCGCATCAAACTCACCCAGATCTTCTAATTCCTTTGCGAGCGCATATCCCAGCGCAACGGCCGCGTCCGGGTTGTTCCCTGCTGCGCGCAGAGCTTGCTGGATAGCTGAAACGTGATTCCGTTCCGGAGTAGCGGTACGAAGAGTGGACCGATTTGTCCATGCATCCCAATCGCGGGGAGACTCTGCAATCACCCGACTGTAAAGAGTGTCGGCTTCATCGATGTCCCCCGTCGCAACCAGAACAGAAGCTAATGCATAAGCTGCCCGGGTAGAATTCGGTGCCGCCTTCAGGGCCGCTCGACATGCCCGTTCCGCGAGCACGTGCTGGCCGAGATGAGTCCTACACTCGCCAATCCCCAGCATCGCCTCCTCGTCGGTGTAATGTTCAGCCTCTATACGTTCGATAGCTTCGTTTGCGGCGAGATATTGCCCGGCCTGCATCGCCAAGCGGACAGTCGTCATTTCAGACTTCCAGCCTGACTGCGAAGATGGCCGGGCAACCATTGGCTAGAAGCTGAACTGTCCGGCTATTCCGATCGTCCTCGGTAACGTGATAAAGGTCCGCGCGTTGCTGCCATAAAATTGCGCAACCGCATTCGGCCCGAATGCGTCGCCAGTAAATGCGCCCGTCACCCCTTTGTTATCGAACACGTTCTTCACAAACAGAGAAACACTCCATTGTCCCGATGCCAATGTCGTGGTCAGGTCCCAAACTGAAAATGATCCAAATTTACGGGAATCACTCACTGTCTGGTCGAGCACATTTTGCGTCGACGATTGATAAAATCCGTCTATGCGAAAGATGCTTGATAATTTGTCATTGATAGGAACGGTGTAGTCGGCGGCGACCGAGACCGCATGTTTGGGAATCCCGGGTAGTGGTGAGCCTGGCGTTGCGATGACATTGCCGAGCGGATCGATAAATGATTGCCGCACTTGCGCATCCACATAAGCATATCCCAGAGCGTAGCCGAGGTTCGGCCCAACTCGGCCCGAAATTTGCGCCTCCAGGCCTCGCGTGCGAGCGCGGTCACCATTAAGCACCACGAAATATGAACCGACCGGGGCAGATGTGTTGAACTGCGGATCGCGCCAGTCAATATTGTAAAGACTAAAGTCGTACTGCATCCCATTCAAAATGCGACCCTTGACGCCTAATTCGTAGTTGGTGACGCTGTCGGGCTGATAGTTTAAGAATGCAGGATTATTAGCGAAACGCCCAATGATCGGCACGCCATTATTGCCGCCGCGGCGATACCCTTCGGAGACCGTTGCATAGAGCAAGTCGTCATCGCCATATTCGAACGAAGCATTAATCTTGAATAATACGTCACTGTCCTTGCTGCGAAACGGCGTCTCTACAGATCCCGCGATACTATTATAAGCTCCCGTGCGAACGAACGTCGTCACATTCGATGTGTTATCGAAATAGCGAAGGCCTCCGGTCAAGTGCAGCCTGTCGGTGATGTTAAATGTCAATTCGCCGAATAGAGCGAAGTCTTTGAACTTGTCTGTACGACGATATGTGAAGATGTTGTCGGTGCCTACGAACGCGCCTGTGCCAAAAAATGCTGCGGCATAATTTTGAAAGCCAACCAGATCGCTTACTTGGCTCGAGCGACGCGTCTGGTTCTGATAATAAGCTCCCAACACCCAGTCGAAACGTTTAGTCCCTGTAGAAACCAGCCGCACCTCCTGAACGAATGCCTCATCTCCGAAGGTACGTTCGGCCGTGTACAGCGGTCGTGGGTAGAAATAGTAGAAATTGGCAAACGCGTTTGCGTAAAAGCCAGTATTGTCGCTCTGGCTGCTACCTGAGTTCTCATAGAATGAGGTGGCGGAAGTCAACGTCGCAAAGCCAAGGTCTAGGCTGGCTTCAAGAGAACCGAGGTGCAACTCACGATCTGCTGGCTCCAGAATAACTGCGCCATTATCGAATTCGCCATATGCCCGGCCGGTACCGTCAAGTCCTCCCGAAGGTTGGCGACGCCCACCTGATTTATCATTCTGATAAATATAGCTCAGGGTGGCATCAAAGGCTTCGCTAGGAGCAAATCGCAACGCGGCGCGCGCATACCAGCTACCATATGTATCGGCATCTTTCTTGCTGGTGTACCGGGTTGAGTTGGGCCCGGTGGTAAAAATTGTGCCTGCCTGCACAGGCACACCTTCGGGGGTCAATTCGTACAAATTGGTGTAATCGGTAATCCCTGGATAATCTTGTCGCTGCACATTTATCCGTAAAGCAAGGCTGTCACCCACTGGGAAATTAGCGATGCCTGTTATCTGATGCCCGATAGAACCTGAACCGCGGACATTTGTTATCGATCCGGCAACTCGTCCCTCTAGCCTCCCAAGCTTCGGTTCTTGTAAAATGTATTTGACCGTACCGCCCAGTGCACCCGAACCATATAGGGTTCCTTGCGGCCCACGGAGCACCTCAACCCTATTAATATCCACGAGCGCCAAGTTTGCATAAACGGGAGTTTCGTTGACGTAGGTTGATACTGTTGCAACCGATGCAACCGCATAATCGCCAAAATTTGCATCGTCGACATTAAGGCCGCGAATGCGGATGCTATTGAACTGTGCACCGTTTCGAGGCCCTTGATCAATCGCGGTGGCCCCGGGAATTGATCGAAATAGTTCGGCATTGTCTAGCGTCTGGGCCGCCTCGATGGAGTCACCGCCGATGACACTGATGTTGTACGGAACGTCCAGCACGCTCTGCTCGCGACGGTTTGCGGTTACGATGATTTCAGAGCCCTCCGTGACAACCGGGCTTTGCGCGTCATCGATTTTAGTTTGGGCAAACGCGGCGGGCGTTATCCCGATAGGAAGACATGCCAGCGCAGCAAATCCGGCCGAGGCTGTTAGTCGGTATTTTAATTTAGTCATCATATTCCCCTTTTGCTGGGATCAGGCATTAAGCCGTGATCCATTCCCATGCCCTCACACGCGACGTCGTACTGTCCTGGCTTCTTTAATGGCCCAAGTTGCTGCATTGTAGGAGTGTGCCGCCCATTCTTTGAAAGTAGCGGGAAATCGACCGCGCTATCGCGGAAACTCTTCATGGTTTGGCCCAGTCCGTGCCAACCTCGCTCACGGGCGCGTCGCACCTCGTTCAAATCGAATTCGAACGCCAACACATCATACGCGTCACCGGCTTGGTAGATTACGGTTCCACCCGGTCCATATGCGCCCGAACGGCCGTTTCCGATCCGGCCCGCACCGTTGATGTCAAGGAAAAAGCATTGATGCACTGCGGCGCTGGCGCGTGCAATCGACGTTTCAACATCGCGATCAACCGTGTTCGTTAAGCTGGGATGAAGGATCAATTCGGCGCCCATCAACGTGAGTGTACGGAGCGTTTCTGGAAACCACATGTCGTAGCAGTTGGATATCCCAATCCGCCCTATTCCAGGCATGTCGAATACCACCGGTTCATTACCTGGAGTGACGCCAACTTCATATGGAAGAAACGGGAACATCTTTGCATAACGGGCAATAATCTGCCCGTGATTGTCAATTACTGGGCTTACATTGCGGATCTGATCACCCCTTCGCTGAAAAATTGATCCTGGCACGAGCCACATGTCCAGCTCTTTAGCCAAGTCAACAAAGCGACGCTCCGTCGGACCGCTCTCTTCCTCGGCATTTGCCAGATCGACGCCGTGTGCAGATAATTCAGGTAAAACTGCCAACCTGACCCAACTAAACCGTCGTTTCAGCATGCGAAGTTCGGCTTCAATTGCAGGCATGTTCCCGCTAGCAGCAAGTTCCAATTGTAATCCAGCCACGCCTAAAACCGACATACTTACCTCACCTTGTGTTGTCCTAGACTAATAGATCGTCAAAACTGCGATAGGGCCAGATTGGATTCGTTATGGGGCCAGAATCTATTGCTCATTTATTGGCAATGGCTCTTCAATTGACGGGTAGGATCAGCGGCAAAATTGACCGGCCCCCATTGAGTGGTCCGGTTTGATTGTTAGTGCATGATTGCCTCCTTGGCCAGTGTTGACCGTAGGTGGAGCGAAGCGGAACCGGAGGACGGCACTGGCCAAGGGACGGTCTGTGGTGCGGGTGGGCGATAACCAAGCGAGCTATGTGGTCTGACAGTATTGTAATGCCGCCGCCATGCTTCGATCAGGATTTGGGCTTCGGCAAGGCTGTAGAAGATTTCGCCATTAAGCAACTCGTCACCCATGAAGTGCGGCAACCGCTGAACACGGCTCAGGCAGCATTGCAAAGTCTTGCTGCCGATGTTGCAGCAATTGGGTCCACTGGTTCGAATGTAGGTCTAAAGTTGAACAATGCACTCACGGTTTTGAATGCCATCACGGCCTCTATCTCTAACTCGATTCTTGGCGCCACTCTGATTTCAAATAGTCGGAAGGCTGAGCGTAAACTAGTCGATATTTGCGATGTGTCGCAACTTGCTTATCTGGATATCAACCTATCAAGCCAGTCCCGTATCGATGTGCAATTTGACCAGGCACATATATATGCCGACGCTGACCCTATTGTTTTACGTTTGGCTCTCCGCAATTTGTTAGAGAACGCGGTCAAATACTCGCCGGCCGACACACGTATTGTTTTCAAAGTTGCAATTGATGAGGACAGTCTCAGCATACAATTTTCTGTCACAAACAATATTATCGACTTATCCATGTTGAATGGCGATCTATTTGCACGAAATAAGCGCGGTGCAGATAGCCGCTACGGCGGGGACGGACTTGGCCTCTTTATCGTCAATGAGGTTGCCAAAATGCACGAAGGCTCATTGCGCTACGATATTGCCAGGAACGATGTGACGTTCCTCCTTAAAATTCCTGCTTAGACAAGTTCTCCGCCTCTATATGTTTAGATTGGAAGCCAGTGGCAATGATGGCGTTATCCCAAGCCATTTATATGATCTGATGGCTGCTTACGGGCAACGAAACTTAACGATCTAATGACCGATTATGGGCGCAAAGCTACCGCTATCCAAGCAGGACGAATGCCTGCTTCTAGCTTTTTTTGGGGTTGAACGAAGCTTTTATTATAATGAACAGCTGTAAGGTTATTGTAAGGGCCGAGATGGTTCAAAGACCGTAAGTTTACCGTAACGTTTACAGCAGTATGGCAGATAGGCACGCGAGATAGGGGGGTAAGGCGATCCCTAGTCTAAACCTTATGGGGGACCGATGGGTATCCGCAGTAGTATCGCTAACCCAGTTTTTCGCCCGCGCGCGCGAAGGGCTGAGGTAAATGCGCGCGTGGGGTCCGCAAAATACAACTTAAGGTTCCGAAAGTTTGAGCCGGACAGTGCGGGCCTTCGCTAAAATAGAAAAATAGACACATCGGCCGCCTTAAAAACGCAGAGAACAAGTTGACGCGTTGCAAAAGTGTGGGGTAAAATGTGGGCCATGTATTTTGTTCAAGTAAAATAATAATAAAAAACAAATTGATAATTTATAGGTTCTATTCAAGCCCTGCCACCAATTACGCTCTTATTCCACTTCAGCACCAATGTATTAGATTACTGCTGTTTGTTTGCATCAGGACATCCGAGTGCTCCCGCCGTGGGGCTTTAATCCCCTGACAACAGCCACCGGAGCCGTAACAGTCACTATGACTTTTGAAAGTCCAGTTCGTAAACGGTTATGGCGAAGGTGTTTTCGGTACTCGAACCACCTGTGTATTCGAAATATGACAGCTCCTGTTTGCCGTCTGCGTTAAAGTCGTCAACGGCAACCAATCGACCGACAGCGTTGTTGCGCAGTGTTGTGGTCAGGTTGGTGAATTGCCCTGCGCCCTTGTTAAAATAGACCATCAGGCGCCCGTCATTAAGGCCGTGCAAGATGTCGACCAGCCCATCTTTGTCAAGATCACGCATGAAGACATCAGATGACCACTCCAACCGCTTGGCCATTATGTAGCTCTGGTCTTGGGGAAGTGCAGTTTCCGTGGTGTCCGTGAACTTTCCGCCGTCGTTGCGTAAAATTTGGATATAATTCCCGCCATAATAAGGTACGTATCGCGAGTATAATATGACCAGATCTTGGTCGCCATCATTGTCAATGTCGGTGTTTTTTGTCGCCATATGCAAGCTGGTGTTAATGCCATACACGCTTGGGGGCAGAGCAATCCGGTCTTCAAAACTGAATTGACCGTTCCGGTTTATGAACAAAAAGCTCGGCGTGGAGCCATGGCCGAAACCAGCAATCAGATCAGCGTATTTGTCTCCATTAACGTCGGCAAAATGCAGATCAAGCAGTAAGTTGTTGTTCTCATTGCCCTCAGAATTCGGGTTTATTAAAGGCATAGACAGCAGGGATGCAGGAAAATTGTTGCTAGACGTAGTAAACTGGCCACTGGGCGTTTGCAGCAAGATAGTAGGCGGGAAACCTCCCCATGGGTTCCAATTTCCTATCAATATGTCGTCAAGACCATCGCCATTTATGTCACCTGTTGCCATCGAGTGGGCGTCGGTAGCGTTGTCTGGCAAGCCTTGCTTGGTTGTGATCCGCGGGAGGGCGTCCAATAGCGTCGTTACTGCACCAGCCCTTTGCCCAAGCAGAATTGCGGAACCGTGGGCCTTTGGATCTCCATAAACGCCGGATACATTGTGGGCGACAAAAAAGGCAGCGTTTTTGCCACCTACCGATAAGACTGCGGCCCGTCTTGCGCCGAAGACAGAAGGCATGGCTGCATTATGCGCCGCGTTATACATTAACCGTCCGTTTGCATTTGATAGAAGTAGATAGGGCATGGCGGCATATGCAGGTGTCCCGTACGCCTTATTGAGCGGCACTACGACCTCGGGATAATTATCACGCTGGAAATCTACGCTGATACTTCCTTGCGGGAATATGCCAGCCAGTCCGCCTGAATAAACCACGCCTGCATATGTGTATTCTGGAACCACATCGCGGTTTGAAAAGCGATGTGCCTCATACGCAAATTTGAGCGCAACAAATGGTGCAGGGGCAGGACTTGGCGTCGGGGCCGCAGTAGGAG
>NZ_JBIKPH010000194.1:0-3155 GCF_044357595.1 Sphingorhabdus sp.
CTGCGCCGATGGACATTTTTGCCCATGCCGCATGGCAGCAAAATCTGTTTGCGCAACGCGTAGCGCGTGATCTGAACATGCTTACGGGGGTAAAGGGCGTGCAAGCTGCCTGCTTGGAATGCGGGGACTTCGCTTCGCCCGCGCCGTCGCCAACGGACAAAAGCTGGCTGGCGATTTTGATTAAGGCGCTTAGCTAATATATCTGCGTGGTAAAGGTTTAAGCCTTTATCGCGCAGACCAAGCCCGACGATGTCGCAACACCCAGTATTTCTGGGTCTTGCAGAGACCGCGTCCGCCGGAGAAATTCGTCAACGGTTACTTTGCGCATGTCCTGTCCATGCAGTTTTTTCAAACCGTTGAGCCTGTTCAGCTGAACCAGCGAAAGCCGGTCGACCATGCGATCCGCCATGCATGCTGCAATAGGTTTGGATAGGCCGGCATCCATCAATGCAGAACGGATACGGGTTTCCGGTGTGGCACAAGCCGAGAGCGCTAGTAACGTTAAGCTGGCCAGCGCGACCCGTTGTTTCATGTGCCATGTTCCTTTGCGCGCTCAACGCATTCAAGAATAATGCGTTTTGCGTCCTTTTCATCACCCCAACCATTTAACTTGGCCCATTTCCCGGGCTCCAGATCCTTATAATGGGTGAAGAAATGCTCAATCTGCTGAAGGACGATTGGCGGCATGTCTTTGTATGTGGCAACTTCTGAATAATATGGAAAAGTCTCGTTCACCGGAACACAAAGCAGTTTTTCATCGCCGCCCTTATCATCTTCCATCATCAGCACACCTATCGGACGGCATTTTACGACCGCACCGGCAATGATGGGCGAACGCGCGACAACAAGCGCATCAAGTGGATCACCATCTTCGCCCAATGTATGCGGTACAAAGCCATAGTTGGCGGGGTAGCGCATTGGCGTGTGCAAGAAACGGTCAACAAACAACGCACCTGAGGCCTTGTCGAATTCATATTTCACGGGCTCGCCGCCAATGGGTACTTCGATCAGGACATTGAGGCTTTCGGGCACGTTGTCGCCCGCGGGGATTAAATCAATACGCATGGGAGAATGCTTTCACTTTGTTATTTCTTGGGACGCCGCGGGCTGAGGAGACGGTCAATTGCGGTCTCGCCCTGGCCTATTGCCTTAAGGTGCGGATAGCGCAAGCCACCTGAATAGGCGATGTCTATTTGCGTATAACGTTTGTTGCGCTCGATGAGTAATCGGACAGGTGTCTTATTGCCTTTTGCGGCCTTGATTGCGCTGGTCAGGCCGTCCTTGGAATAGGCATAGCCATCCACAGCAATGATCTTGGCACCGCTGACGATATTCGCTTTAAATGCAGGGCTGTTCCACATCACAGAGGTGACGGTCGCGTCCTTGTTCAAAGTGATCCCAAGCGAGTGGGTTAGGTTGAAAACATTGCTTTCCTTCATCGATTCCTTGTCGAAGATATTGGGCTCTTCTTTCCAGACAAGCTTGTACCCGCCCTTTTCCAGTCCGGTGAGCGGTGCTGGCTGGCCGGGTTGGCGCAATTTGGTGTCGAGGAACTTTGCCCAATCATATGGCTGTACAGCGTTCAATGTGCGGACAACTTCGTCAAAATCATAGGTCAGCACGCCCCAATCGGCGTCGCGCACGCCAAAAAAAGCCTTGGCAAAATCATCCAGAGATTTTGTGCCCTTGGACAATTGGCGAATGGTCATGTCGGCGTCGAGCCAGATAAGCGAGCTTTCGTTATAATAATCCTCGCCACGGGCTTGGCTTGCAAAAGGCTTTGTCTTGCGTGCGCCGAAAATTGGGTCGTGTGTGGTGTCTTCAACCGATCGCCACGTCCGGCCCGGCTGTTCCGCATAAAATCCGGCATATTTGGCCCACTCACCAAGCACCATTTCCTTGGACTGCAACCCTGAGCGCGCGCCGAGGACCAAGTCCCAAAAACTCGTCTGCCCTTCATACACCCAAAGCAAATTGTCACGCATCGGCGTGGAATAATCGGGTGTCCACATAGTCGCAGGACGACGGAACTTTCCATTCCAACTATGGGTGAATTCATGCGGCAATAGGCCGCGTTCCGACATATTGTCATCCCACTCCGTGAAATAATCGGTCTCGCGCGTATTTTCCGAGCTGCGATGATGCTCAAGGCCGATGCCGCCAAGCTCCTCGGTCAGACCAAGCAGAAATTCATAACGGTCGAAATGCTTTGATCCGAATAAGAGGATGGATTCATCGACCAAGGCGCGGTGCGCGGCGATCTGCTCTGGCTTCGCTTCCAGATATTTCACGTTATCCGCCCAGACATTAAGCGTGACGTTATTCCCCAGATCCCATTTCTTGTAATGCGGGCCCGCGAACAAAGGGCTGTCCACCAATGTTTCAAAATCTGTGACGCCATACTCAATTTGGTTGCCCGTAATCTTGGCGCCATCAAGCGCAGCAACCCCAGTCCAGCCCTCTGGCAGGGTGATCGACGGCTTCACCTGAATGGCACGGGTGAAATGCCCGGCGGGGTACAACGCGACCTGTTCCCACTGCACATTCATCATATTTGGCGTGACGTTAATGCGCCCTTCGCTTTCGCGCACCGGCGCGGTGAATTGGAATTCCACATCGACCGATGCCGTCCCTGCGGGCACATCTACATGAAAGGCGTAAACCTGCACGGGATCCCGGGTCCAACGTAAAGTATTACCACCAGCGCGGATCATTAGGCCGGTCATTTCGGCCAATGCTCCCCGCGGCCCATGCTTACCTGGCAGCCATTGTGGATAAAGCAAAATGAGCGGTTTGCCCTGTTCAACTGGAATTGTCTGGCGCACGTGGAAAATGGCGCGATCAATATCGGTCGCATCCACTTGTAAGGTCATAGCCGTCGTTAGGGGGCGGTCCTGCGGCTCAGGAATCGCAGAGACAATCGGCACCGGTTGCGGCGCACTGTTTTGCGCATATGCTGCGGAAATGAGGCTAGCGGAAAGGGCGAAAGCGGCAAGTGCGCGCGATAAAGTGCGTGGATTCATGTCCCCAACTTTGGCGAATGCGCTGCGCTGCGTCCAGCCCTATTCCACTAACAACAATTAGCCGCTAGGGCGCTTTATGATGGCAAAGATACAGACACCCCAAGCCGTGCGCGGCACGCAGGATATGTTCGG
>NZ_JBIKPH010000106.1:0-8718 GCF_044357595.1 Sphingorhabdus sp.
GCTGACTAAGGCTATTTACTGCCTTGCCAGTAGTTAATCGCCCGCTTAAACCGCGCTACGCAGATGGAGCAGGTGATATGGACGAATTTGACATCATTGTTATCGGCGGCGGTTCCGCAGGCAGTGCAGCAGCCGGACGACTGTCCGAAGGTGGCAAATATAAGGTCTGCTTGATTGAGGCCGGCGGCAATAACAACAATATGTTGATCAAAACGCCCGGTTTCATGCCGTTTATCCGCAATGCGTCCAATTATAAATATGACACTGTCCCGCAAAAGGGCCTGAATGGCCGCACGGGCTACCAACCGCGTGGCAAGGGACTTGGCGGGTCAAGCGCGATCAACGCGATGGTGTACATCCGTGGCCACAAATATGATTATGACAATTGGGCTGCCTTGGGCTGCGATGGCTGGTCCTATGACGACGTGCTGCCGTTTTTCAAACGCTGCGAAGATAATGAACGCGGCTCTGACGCCTTTCATGGTTCGGGCGGGCCGCTCTCTGTTTCCGACCAGCGTTGGCCACAAGCCGGCAGCCTTGCCTTCATTGAGGCTGCGGCAGAATTGCAATTGCCCATCAATTCGGACTTCAACGGTGCAACCCAGGACGGCTTTGGTCTGTATCAAGTTACGCAAAAGGGTGGCGAACGCTGGACCGCAGCGCGCGCATATGTCGAGCCTGCGCGGGATCGCATGGAAGTTCTCACCGGCGCTTTGACCGAAAAGATCATCGTTGAAAATGGCCGCGCTACTGGTGTTATCATTCGGCAGGGACGCAAGCGCCGCACCATCAAGGCGCGCGGCGCAGTCATATTGTCGGCGGGCGCCTTTGGCTCACCACAAATCTTGATGCTGTCCGGAATGGGGCCAGCCGAACATGTGCGCAGCCTCGGGGTCGACGTCGTTCATGACAAGGCCGCTATTGGCGCCGACCTGCAAGACCATATCGACTATGTTTCGAGCTTTGAAACGCAGTCAAAAGCTGATTTCTTCGGCGATTCATTGGCTGGCACGGGCAAGATGATCAAGGCGATCATCGAACATAGGTTTAAGCGCACGGGCGTGATGACAACCTGTTTTGCTGAGGCAGGCGGGTTCTGGCGTTCGGACGCAAGCTTGCCAGCACCGGACATCCAATATCATTTTGTGCCTGCGATGCTGGAAGATCACGGCCGGTCGAAGGTGAAGGGCCATGGCTTTAGCTGCCATGCATGCGTATTACGCCCTGAAAGCCGCGGCACGGTCCGTCTGTCGTCTGCAGACGCCAGCGTCGCTCCGCTGATTGACCCCGCGTTCCTAAGCGATGACCGTGACATGGCGACTTTGCGCAGCGGCGTGCGCGCCATGCACCGCATATTCGAAGCGCCTGCGCTTGCCGCCTATAACGGCAAAAACCGGCATCCCGTGGATATCAATGATGACGCGGCATTGGATGACCTAATCCGCAGCCGCGCCGACACCGTTTATCACCCCGTGGGTACATGTCGCATGGGGCCAAATGATAGCGACGTTGTTGACTCGCGCCTGAAATATCGCGGTATTGACGGCCTATATGTCGCCGACGCCAGCATCATGCCGCGCCTTGTTTCTGGAAACACCAATGCGCCCAGCATGATGATCGGCGAAAGATGTGCTGAATTTGTCCGAGCTGACTTGCAATAATCTTGCGTAAACGCGGCACTGCGGTTAACCGCGTGCCCGTTATGGCGATAAATAGAACAGAATATATCAGCACCCGCGGCAACGCGGACGCGCTCGATTTTGCAGGCGTCACCCTGACGGGTTTGGCAAGCGACGGGGGCCTGTATGTGCCCCGGCATTGGCCGCAATTTTCAGCAGAAGAAATCACCGCGATGCGCGGGCTGTCTTATGTCGATCTTGCCGCGCGTGTCATGGCGCCGTTTACCGCAGGTGTATTGGACGAGGCAGAGCTCAAGGGCCTGTGCGCCACAGCTTATGGCTCCTTCGCCCATCAAGCCGTTGCCCCATTGGTGCAGTTGGATGGCCAGCATTGGCTGCTTGAGCTTTTTCACGGCCCGACCTTGGCGTTCAAGGACGTTGCGCTGCAATTGCTTGGCCAGTTTTTCGAACGCTTTCTTTCGGGTACGGACAAGAAACTGACCATCGTTGGAGCGACCTCGGGCGATACAGGGTCGGCCGCGATTGATGCCGTTGCCGGACGCGCACAAATCGAAATTTTCATGCTGCATCCGCATAACCGCGTGTCCGATGTACAACGGCGGCAGATGACAACCATCCTCGCGCCCAACGTCCATAACATCGCCATTGGCGGCAGCTTTGATGATGCACAGGCGATGGTAAAGCGGATGTTCAAAGACAAGGATGTAAATGGTCCGCTAACCTTATCCGCTGTCAATTCAATCAACTGGGCGCGCCTGATGGCGCAAGTGGTCTATTATTTCTATGCCGCGCTGCGGCTTGGTGGACCTGAACGCAAGGTCGCGTTTTCGGTACCAACCGGAAATTTTGGCGATGTGTTTGCCGGCTATGTCGCGGCGCAAATGGGTCTTCCCATTGAGCGGCTGATTGTGGCCACGAACATCAATGACATTTTGCACCGTGCCTTGGCAAAGGGAGACTATTCCGTGCTTGGCGTAACCCCGACAGCATCGCCGTCGATGGATATTCAGGTATCGAGCAATTTTGAACGCCTGCTTTTCGATTTGGAGGGCCGTGACGGCTCCACAACTGGCGCCCGCATGAAATGGTTCGAACAAATGGGCAAAATGATACTTTCGCCCGAAATGCGCAAAAAGGCGAGTTTGCTCACCAGCGCGCGGACAGATGCCGAGCAGATGTCCGCCGCTATGCGCTGGGCTTATGGCGCGACTGACCAGATTATCGACCCGCACACCGCCATCGCTCTCCACGCCGCGCGCACCGCTGGCATACGTTCCGATGTGCCCGTGGTAACATTGGCGACCGCCCATCCAGCCAAATTCCCGGATGCCGTGGAAGAGGCAACGGGCGTGCGGCCAGCCTTGCCTGCGCGGGTGTCGCAATTGTTTGACCGCGAAGAACGCTTTGACGTTTTGCCCGGCACATATGATGCCGTGCGGGATTATGTGCTGGCGCGCGCCACGCGTTGAACATGGAACAGGATTTCGTCACCCTCATCAGCGAACCACGCAGCGATTATACGCTGATCGATTCGGGTAATGGGCGTAAATATGAATCCTATGGCGACCGCCATTTTATCCGCCCCGAACCGCAAGCCATGTGGGCACCCGCGTTGGAAGAATGGCCTGCCGACGCCGAGTTCGTTCCAGGATCAGACGATGATGGTGGCGGACGTTGGTATAACAACAAACCCGTTCCGATGGATGGTTGGCCGCTGTCGTGGAATGACGAAGTGCATTTTACGGCATCCTGCACGCCGTTTCGTCATTTGGGCTTCTTTCCCGATATGGACCCCGTATGGCGGTGGATGCGCTGGCAATTAGCGGGTATTGCCGACCCCGTTGCGATGAACCTGTTTGGCTATACCGGCGTTGGCACCCTCGCTTTGTCCGCAGCCGGCGCGCAAATGGTCCATGTTGATGCGTCGAAGAAGTCCGTTGGCCAAGCGCGCGCCAATGCCGAAATGTCGGGTATGTCAGACCGCCCCATTCGCTGGATCGTTGATGACGCCGCGAAATTTGTTGCACGCGAAGTGCGCCGTGAAAAGCGCTATGACGGCATATTGCTGGACCCGCCCAAATATGGCCGTGGACCAGAAGGTGAAATATGGCGGCTTGAGGAACACCTGCCCGAACTCATCGCCAATTGCCGTCAGTTGCTCGACGTGAATTCGAAATTTTTGTTTTTGACCGTTTACGCTGTACGCATGTCTGCGTTGGCACTGGGCGGACTATTGGAATCGCATTTTGCGGACCTTGGCGGCAAGGTTGAATTTGGCGAACTGGCGGTACGCGAACAAGGCCGGGGCATGCTTTTGCCCACAGCCATTTTCGCCCGCTGGTCGCGTTAAGGAGTGATATGAACGACAGTCTAATTCTCGAAGTGCATGACCTGGTCGTTCATGTCCTCACCGGCATTTACAGCCAGGAAACGCATTTGCCGCAGCCGCTGCGCATATCGATCAGCACGACGCTGGATATGGCACCACATTATGTGCCGGACACGCCGCTATCGGCGTCCAAAAACTATATGACGTTGAAAGAGGCCGCGACAAAATTGCCTGAGGGCGTGCACTTCACGCTGATCGAGGCGGTTGCCGATCATATCATGGACACTCTTTTTGCCGACGATCCGCGCATCAGCAACATCGTTGTCAAAATCGTTAAGCTGGCGATTGCCGAGGATAATGAGGCGATTGGCATAACAATGTCGCGAGGCCGCAAGTGACAACAGCGCCGCTTGCAATTGTAACAGGTGGCAAGCGTCGACTGGGCGCTGAAATTGCGGGAAGGCTTGCGGGCGCTGGTTACGCCCTGGCTTTGGTGAGCCACATGGATGCGCCGCCAACTGATGCTTTGGCGGCGGCACTGGACGCCCAACATAGCGCATGGCACGCTTTCACTTTTGACCTTAGCACAGGTAATCCAGCCGAGCTCATCGACGCGATCGCATCGCATTTTGGCCGAACACCAGATCTGCTGGTGAACAATGCGGCGATGTTCGGGCAGGATGATTGGCAGGCGATGACGCTTGAAACGCTCGAGGCGCATTTCAGGCTCAATATGTTTGCGCCACTGTTGCTGGCACAGGCTTTGGTCCGCGCCGCTGGCCCAACGAACCGGCCAGCTATTGTCAACATCCTCGACCAACGTATCGCCAACCCGCATGGCGATCAAATAAGCTATACGTTATCAAAGCAAGCTCTGGCGTCATCGGTACGGTCCATGGCTGCATCATTCGCTGGGCGTGCCCGTTATAATGGCGTTGCGCCCGGGCTGGTTATTTCAACCGATGATTACACCGCCGACCAAGAGGTACGGTTGGCCGATATGATGCCCTTGGGCAAGCTGCCGTCGCCCTCTGCTGTAGGGGACGCAGTGGTCTATCTCGCCCAAGCGCAGGATGTCACGGGACAGGTTATCTTTGTCGATGGCGGCGCGCATTTGAAAAGCTTCGACCGCGACTTCATGCATTTTTAGCGCACGCGCCAAACGCGGATGCGCTTGCCCATGACTGGCAATGGCACGAGCCAATCCGCCACCTTGCCCTTTGCCATTCGTGCCCACAACCCGGCCGCGCTTTGCGACCGATAATTACGCAAGTGCACAAATAACTTGCTTATCGACAGCTGTTTGGCCATAGGGCTGCCAAGCGCACGAGGCGAGCGGACAGATCCGCCGCAGTTTTGGCAGCGTGAGGGCCCGACCAAAGGCTCCGCCAAACGAACAAGATGCGTAAGCTTAGAGGCTTCCCATATCACGCAGGGTTGTTTCCAACGGGTCGGCATACGCTGCTCCCGAACACCTGCTGTTGCGCCTATGCGGTCCTGACGAAAGGGCGCGCGTCATGGGCAGCGACGACTATTTTGAAAGTATAAAAATGTCTTTTTTCCAAGATCTGGGCCTTGCCCAACCTATCCTGAAGGCGCTTGAGGCGGCGGGCTATGATACGCCGACCCCAATTCAGCAACAGGCTATTCCCTCCTTGCTCGAGGGCCGCGATCTATGCGGTATCGCCCAAACCGGAACGGGCAAAACCGCTGCGTTTGCGCTGCCGTCCCTCCATCATTTCGCCACCAAGCCAAAGGCGCGTCAGCAATATAGCTGCCGGATGCTTGTCTTGTCGCCCACACGTGAACTTGCGGCGCAGATCGCCGACAGTTTTCGCACTTATGGCAAATTCCTTGGCCTGAAAGTCGATTGCGTTTTTGGCGGCATGCCGATTTTCAGCCAGAAAAAGCGTCTTGCCACCGGCGTCGATATTCTTGTCGCTACACCCGGCCGCTTGATCGACCTTATCGAACAGCGCGCCGTCACGCTCAAGGATGTTGAAATTTTCGTCCTTGATGAAGCCGATCAGATGATGGACCTTGGCTTCATCCATGCGCTAAAGCGTATTGACCAGTTGCTGCCAAAGCAGCGTCAGACATTGTTCTTTTCGGCGACCATGCCAAAGGCGATTGCGGAGCTGGGCAATCGCTTCCTCAACAATCCTGTCCGTGTTTCGGTCGCCCCCGCGGCAACCACGGCAGAGCGCGTCGAACAGTTTGTGACCTTTGTCGAGCAACGCGAAAAGCAGACGTTGTTGACGCTTAAACTGCAAAGCGAGGAAATTGACCGGGCGTTGGTCTTCACCCGAACTAAACATGGCGCTGACCGTGTCGTGCGTGGGCTTGCCGGCGCAGGCATTCAATCCGCTGCCATCCACGGCAACAAATCGCAAGGCCAGCGTACCGCTGCGCTGCAAGCGTTCCGCGATGGCAAGATCAAGATCCTTGTCGCAACGGATATTGCGGCGCGCGGCATTGACGTTCCTGGTGTCAGCCATGTGTTCAATTTCGAACTGCCCAATGTGCCTGAACAATATGTTCACCGCATTGGCCGCACCGCACGTGCGGGTCGTGAAGGCGTCGCTATGAGCTTCGTTGCGGGCGATGAGCGTGGCTATATGAAAGACATTGAGCGTTTGACGGGCGTCCGTGCCATGACGCTTGGCCTTCCAGAAGGCTTCCGTGCAGCAGTTGCAGCATTGCCACCCCCCGTTGCAGATAAGAAGCCACAACAGGCACGCGGCGGTCGCGGCGGTGGTCAGCCCGGCGGCGGACGCACCAATTATGCCGGCAAAAAGCTTGGCGGCAATAATGGCGGCACTGGCTTAAATGGCGAAAGCCGTAATCGCACGCACGCCCCGCAAGGCGGCTGGCAACCAGCGATTGGTCCGCGCGACGGCAGCCGCGAAGGTAGTCGTGAAGGTGGCCGCGATGCACGTCCACGTAGCGACAATGCGCCGGCTGGAGATCGTCGTCCAACCGCCGACCGCGCCTTTGCCGCACGCAGCGAAAACCGCCGCGATCCTGGCGCACCTGCCCGCAATTACGGCCCCAAAAAGGGTGGTAATGGCAACTATAAAGGCACGGTAAAGCGCGCTGGGTAAAATTCGAAATTAGTTAAAGGCCGTCATGCTGAACCAAGTTCGGCATTACGGCCTTTGGCACATTAATGCCTAAAGTGCCGCATGCCGGTGAAGACCATGGCCAAGCCAGCTTCATCGGCGGCGGCAATTACTTCGTCATCACGCATGGAACCGCCGGGCTGAATGACCGCCGTTGCCCCCGCCTCGGCGGCTGCAAGCAGTCCGTCGGCGAATGGGAAGAAAGCGTCCGAAGCTACGGCCGACCCCACGGTGCGCGGCTCTGCCCAGCCATAAGTTTCCGCGGCTTCTTTCGCCTTTATCGCGGCAATGCGCGCGCTATCACGCCGGTTCATTTGGCCTACACCAATACCCGCGGTGGCACCATCCTTGGCATAAACAATGGCGTTCGATTTCACATGTTTGGCGATCGTCCAGGCAAAGCGACAATCCGCCAATTCTTGTGCGCTTGGGGCGCGCTTGGTCACGACGGTAAATGCACTGTCGGCCACATGGCCATTGTCCCGTGACTGCACGAGTAACCCGCCGGTAATCGGCTTGATCGAGAGGCCACTGCGCTTCGGATCGGGCAACTCGCCTGTCAGCAGCAACCGCAAATTCTTCTTCTTGGCAAAAATGGCCTTTGCCGCATCATCAGCGGACGGGGCGGCTACGACCTCGGTAAATATCTCGGTAATCGCTTCTGCCGTCGCCGCATCCAGCGGGCGATTGACAGCAACTATACCGCCAAAGGCCGAGACGCTGTCGCATTCCAGTGCCGCGCGATAGGCGTCGATTAAGGTGTCACCCGTCGCCACACCACAAGGGTTGGCATGCTTGACGATAACGACCGTCGGCGGGCCATCGCGAAACTCGGCAACCAGCTCAAGCGCCGCATCCGCGTCGTTGTAATTGTTATACGATAGCTCTTTGCCCTGTACTTGCTCGGCTTGCGCGATGCCCGCAATATGCGGCCCGACAGGCACATAAAGCGCCGCACGTTGATGGGGGTTTTCGCCATAGCGCAACTCCGTCACGCGATTGCCGTTGACGGCGAGCATGTCGGGGAACACCTGTTGTTGGTCGGCAAAGGCAAACCACTGGCTAATCATACTGTCATAGGCTGCCGTTGCCGAATAGGCCTTTGCCGCGCAATTGCGGCGGAAGGCATAGCTTGTCTTACCGTCGCTTTCCTCAAGCTCGGCAATCAAGTCGTCATAATCTGCCGGATCGGTCAGGATCGTCACAAAGGCGTGGTTTTTCGCGGCGCTGCGCACCATCGATGGCCCGCCAATGTCGATATTCTCGATGATTTCATCGCGCGATGCGCCTTTGGCCACTGTCTGCGCAAAAGGATAGAGATTGACCACGACCAGGTCGATTGCGCCGATGTTATGCGCGGCCATCGCGGCGGCATGTTCCGGATTGTCGCGCACCGCCAGCAGGCCGCCATGCACCATCGGATGCAATGTCTTCACGCGTCCGTCCATCATTTCGGGAAAGCCCGTGAGCTCGCTAATGTCCTTGACCGTCAAACCCGCCGCACGCAGCGTTTTGGCGGTGCCACCTGTGGATACCAATTCCACATGACGCGCAGCCAACGCGTGGCCAAGCTCAACCAACCCAGCCTTGTCGGACACCGACAATAGGGCCCGTTTAATCACGACGT
>NZ_JBIKPH010000018.1:0-25922 GCF_044357595.1 Sphingorhabdus sp.
TTTGCACCATGCCGCCTAACCTGATGGCTTTTCCGGGCTCGACATTGGCTGATGCCAACGTTGTAGGGGTGTAAAAATAGGATGCCTCTTCGCGTAAGGCAGATGCGGCGATCAGGCCAGCACCAAGCAGAGCAGCAACAGCAATAATTGCCAACAGCAACCGCTGATGCTTTGGCTTCATGGCCGATCCTTTAGCTCGGCAGCCGACGCCTCTGCGCGGCGCATAGACAGGTAACTTGAGACGGCAAGCCAAGTCATGCAGACGCCTGTAACGGCAAAGGATGCGATGATGAACGGAGCGTGGGACATCAGCCCTCCGCCATCCGGCGCATGCGCGCCTCAATCCGCATTTCCGCAAGAGCAGCGCGCATCCGCATCAGCACCAGTGCGCCGAACAATAAACTGAATCCGACGACGGCCACAAACAAGGGCACCAAATAGGCAGAATCAATCGATGATCCACCCAAGGTGATGCTTGCTTTTTGGTGCTGGCTTTCCCACCAGATGACCGAGCGGTTGATGATAGGGATGTTGATTGCGCCAATGATTCCGAACACTGCGGCAACGCGACTGGTATCGCCTTTGTCGCTCGACGCATTGGATAACGCGATATACCCGAGATATAAAAAGAAGAGCACAAGCATTGATGTCAGCCGGCCATCCCAAACCCACCAAGTTCCCCAAGTGGGTCGCCCCCATATCGACCCCGTAATGAGGCAAATCGCCGCAAAGGTCGCTCCCGGAACTGCGATTGCACGCGCAGACACGCCCGCCAGCGGGTGACGCCACACCAATTGGACAATGCTCGCAATGGCAATGCCAGTCCATCCCCCCATACCGAGCCAAGCGGCAGGGACATGAACAAAGATGATCTTGACTGTATCGCCCATCAACCGTTCAGTCGGCGTGAAGAATAGCCCCCAAATACAGGCAGCAAGCGTCAGGATAAGCCCGAACCAGAACAAGGCTGGGGTAAGTGGCCTTGCGATACGCAAAAAACGGGCAGGATTGGCGAAGCGGTGCATATGTAGGGTGGGTCTCTAGCACTGCAAAAGCGTTAGGCCAACGAATTTAGCATCACCTACCGATAAGTTTTTGCGCCATATTGTTTGCAACTTCCGCTGGTGTTTTACCGCCCGAATCGCTTTCCGCCCAGATAGCTGCCAACCGCTCGGGAATGGCGTTAATGCGCCGGTTGATTTCTGCATCGTCGGCATTTTCAACGTGACGCAAAACGTTGATAATGCCGCCAGCATTGACCACATAATCAGGGGCATATAAAATACCACGATCGGCCAGCATGCGCCCCTCATGCCCAGTCGCAAGCTGATTATTTGCGCCACCGGCGACCGCCCGCACTTTTAACGCAGACACGCTCGCTTCAGTCAGTATCGCACCCAATGCGCACGGGCTGAAGATATCCGCTTCGACATTCATAATGTCAGTTGCAGCTACGCTGTTTCCACCCAGATCAACCGCAAGGTCAGCGGCACGCTGTGCATCGACGTCAGCCAGTGTCAGCTTAGCCCCATGATCTGCAAGATAACGGGCAAGACCGCCACCAACACTGCCCACACCCTGAATGGCGACGTGAACGCCTGACATGTCATCGGAACCCAACGCATGTTTGGCTGCTGCCTGAACGCCTAGGAAAACGCCACGTGCTGTGTAAGGACCGGGATCACCGCCTTGGTCAGGCAGCCCGGCGACATGCGAGGTGACCTTCGACAGCGACACCATATCCGCCTCAGACATTCCGACATCCTGCGCAGTGATGTATTTGCCGCCTAGTGAATCTACCGCGCGAGCAAATGCATCAAGCATATCCTGCGGTTTAGTGCGCGCAGGGTTGGCAAGAATGACAGCCTTGCCACCACCTGCAGAAAGCCCTGCCATCGCATTTTTGTAGCTCATTCCGCGCGATAGGCGCAGCGCATCCGTGACCGCAGCTTGCGAGTCCGCATAATGCCAAAAGCGCGTTCCACCTGCTGCAGGCCCCAAATAGGTCGAATGTACCGCGATGACTGCCTTAAGACCGGTGGCGCGGTCATCGAACACATGAATGGCTTCGTGCGAGTCAAAATCAGGCAAGTCCCAGATAGCGGGCATCATGTATTCCCCTGTGCGAAAACGCCGCATTGCGGTTTCGGAATCAAATTGCGAGATCGCGTAATAATATTACGCGCCTGAAATGTCATCCAGAATATGGAGGGAGATAAATGGGGCGACCGAGGGGTCTTGAACCCCCGACCTCTGGTACCACAAACCAGCGCTCTAACCAACTGAGCTACGATCGCCATAGCGTCACTTAGGCAGACGCGCTCCTATTCTTTAGGCTTAAAATTACCCTATGCCGGGCGTCAACCCGGCACTTGGATATTCTTACTTTTTGAGGCTGAGGCCACCAAAACGCTTGTTAAACTGGGCAACGCGGCCACCAGTGTCAAGCATACGGCCTGATCCACCGGTCCATGCTGGATGCGAGGTTGGATCGATATCCAATGCCAACGTGTCGCCTTCCTTGCCCCAGGTAGAGCGCGTTTCGAATACAGTTCCGTCGGTCATCTGCACCTTGATCATGTGATAATCGGGGTGAATGTCGGCTTTCATACATAATTCCTTTGCTCAGCCACCGGTTTCCGACCGGAAGCCCTAAATTCGGAAGCGCCGCGCATAGCGGGCACGCTTAAAGAAGGCAAGAACTGACTGTTAAAAATAACCGCAGCGCTCAGGCCGAGTTACGCTTTGGGCTAGGCCCTGCCGTTTACGCAGGCGGCTCAGCAATCATCGCCATAAACTCGGCTTCAGCAGCGACTTGGTCGCCAACCGTGGCACGCCCGGCGAATTTGCACACGCGCGCGCGCTTTTGGACGAACGTGACATGAAGATGTAAAAGGCAACCAGGTTCGACGGGCGCACGGAACTTAGCATTGTCAATCGACATGAAATACACAAGCTTGCCTGAGCCTATAAGACCAAGGCTTTCCATCGCCAAAACACCAGCCGCTTGGGCAAGCGCTTCAACAATCATTACGCCGGGCATGATAGGCCTTCCAGGAAAATGTCCCTGAAAAAACCCCTCATTCATAGTCACGGCCTTGACGGCGCAAATACGCTCGTCAGGCACGAGCTCTTCTACCCGGTCGACCAAGAGCATGGGGTAACGGTGCGGAAGCACCGCCATCACCCTGCGGACGTCGTAATTGCTGTAATCGTCCCCCGACATGCAGATTAACGGCTATCGGGTTGTGCAGCGGCCGCGGCCTGTGGCTGAGCAGCTGCGGCCTGCGCTTGCTGTGACGCGTTGTTAATCAACTGCTGGATTTGCTGGTACAGCGCACCAATCTGGCGCGAAGGACGCCAACCGGCTGGCGGTGTGATCGTGACGGAAGGCAGTAGCTTATCGAGTTCAGCCGTAATAGCAGTCGTCACATCAACCGATTCTGGCGCCCAAACAAACGCGTCCGGCGCAAGAATGACGCTGATGCGTTTGGCCGTGATAACAGCCTGCTGTGCCGCTTCATATTTCAGGGCAATCTGCTCGATGGAATATAGTTGTGCAAGGATAACCGGATCCTGAAGCGCGCTCATTTCCTTTTGCTTCGCGTCAATCTGCGTGAGCAATGGGTTTTTTGCCTTAATCGCAACATCGAGCTCGGCCTGGGTCAGCTCTTTGTTCTTGTCGGTATCAAGCTGCGCATTCAGGTTGTTGATTTCTTGACGCTTTGTTTGAAGCTGCTGCGATAGGGCCGCATATTGCGTGCCGATCTGCTGATACGCAGCGCCCAGCGCCTTTGAACGCAAGATAGCGACTGCCGTGTCTGACGTGGCGATACCGGAAACCTGAGCAGATGCTGGTGCAGTGATAACAACTGCCGACAAAAGAGCGGCCACAAGGGCGGTATTACGAATGTTCATTAGAATTGTGTCCCTACGTTGAAAGTAAATAATTTGGTGTCGTCACCCGGCTGTTTTAGCAGAGCACGCGCGATGTCGATCCTGAATGGACCAAATGGTGAGTTCCAGTTTACACCGAATCCAACTGACAGCCGCGGCTTCCATGTGTCGCCGAGGAATTCTTCTTTGAACCGGAACGCCGCGACCCGTGCAGAGCCGTCGCCATTAACTGCGGTTGTAGACGTCTGAAGTGCCCCAGAACTATCCACAAAATAGTATAGCAGTCCGCCTTGTGTGCCATCTGCCAATACTTCGCGTTGCTGCACGCTCTGCAGGACTGGCCGCGTAACGTCGAACACCGATCCAACATCGACAAACAGAGACGGACGCAGGCCCAACTCCTTAGCGCCGCTACCCAATGGGATCTGCAATTCTGCACGGCCCATATAATAGAAGCGGCCACCAATGGCATCGTCTTGGATCTGGTTGCGGTCGGTAATCGGGTTATTGACCGCGACGCCGTTCACAATCTTGCCTTCCTGAAAAATACGTTGAACGCGCGGCCCTACACCGCGAATATCGAAACCACGCATTTGCGGCTCACCCAAATAGAAGCGATCCGTCAAACGGACATCGTCAATCCCCGCCAGTCCACGGTTTTCCAACGGATGGATATACCCGCTCTCAAACGACAAACCGAACACGAAATTACCAAACGGTTTCCAATATTTGTCAGCGTTAATTCGGGTTTTGATATACTTGACGCTGCCACCAACCCCTGCAAAATCTTGGCTTATACCAAAGCTTTGGCCCCGGGTTGGACGGATCCGGTTATCCCGGTCATCATATAACAATGTGTAGCCCAGCGACGACGTCAGGCGCTTACCGATAGCATCACAGAGAAACCGCCCTGCGAGGATAGGGTCACAGGTCGGCGGATTTCCGGAAAAAAATGTGTTTTCATCAAGCGAAATGTCGTCCTGGCTTAATCCGTACCGTGCCTGAAAATAAATATATTCGTTGACCGGTACGCCAAGACGCAACTGGAAGCCTGTTGTTGCCTGCTGGTAGGTCGTGTTACGCTGGTTATTAAAGAAGTTAAAGCTGTTTAAATCACGGCGGAATATATCGCCTGAAATCGCCATCGAACGGTCAAACAGATACGGCTCCGTAAATCCAATTTCGGCTGATTTCGAATAAGACGAATAGGAAATGTTGGTCCGTAATTCCTGGCCAAGACCGCGAAAGTTGCGCTGCCGGATTGAACCTTGGAAGATGAAATTTTCTATCGAGGAGAAGCCAGCCGATAGTGAAAGCTCCCCAGTCGCTTTTTCTTCGACATTGGTGGTCAGAACGATGCGGTCAGGCGCACTGCCCTGGGCCTGTTCGACTTCCAGATCTTCCTGAAAATAGCCAAGCGACTTGATGCGTTCCGCAGTCCGCTTCACTTGGATACTGTTAAAAGCGTCGCCTTCGTTCAAGCGGAATTCGCGGCGAACGACCTTGTCTTGGGTCAGCGTGTTGCCGTTAATGTCGACGCGCTCGACGAAAACGCGCGGCGATTCCGCCACGTTAAACGTAATGCCCATCGTCAACGTTTCTTTGTCTCGCTGGAAGTCCGGGTTCACATCGGCAAAGGCATAACCAAATAAACCAGCCGTTTCGGATAGACTCTCTACCGTGTCTTCAACCATTTTGGCGTCGTAGTAATCGCCTTTTTTCATGCGCAACGTGGCTGTTAGACGGCCTGAGTCGAAATCGCGGATCTGGCTTTCTACTTTCACATCGCCGAATTTATAGCGGCTACCTTCTTCAACCACATAGGTGATGATGAAGTCTTGCTTATCGGGGGTGAGTTCGGCCACCGCCGAAACAACGCGGAAATCGGCATAGCCTTGGGTCAGGTAAAATTGGCGCAATTTCTGCTGATCGAACGCCAAGCGGTCTGGATCGTAGCTGGTGCCTGAGCTGAAGAAACGGTAAAAACGCGCTTGCTTCGTGACCATTTCGCCGCGCAGCTGACCGTCGGAAAACTTGTCGTTGCCAATGATATTGATCTGTTGAACCTTCGACTTTGGCCCTTCGGTAATTTCAAACACGATATCAACGCGGTTCTGGTCAAGCTGAACCAGCTTTGGTTCAACAACCGCAGCGAAGCGCCCTTGACGCTTGTATAATTCAATGATCCGCGCGACATCGGCGCGGACCTTGGACCGAGAATAAATCTGGCGCGGCGCCAACTTTATCTCGGGTTCAATCTTGTCATTCTTGATGCGCTTATTGCCTTCAAGAATGATGCGGTTCACGACTGGGTTTTCTCGCACTTCGATGACAACCGCGCCGGAATTGTTGCGCACGGAGACATCGGCGAACAATTCGGTCGCGTAGAGGTCCTTAAGCGCTTGGTCGGCAGATACCTGGGTCCATTGTTGGCCGGTGCGTAACCGGATGTAAGACCGCACAGTATCCGCTTCGAGTCGCTGCGTTCCAACAACAGTGATGGATTGGATAATCTCGGCAGGTGCCGCTGCCTCAGGCTGGGCAACTGGCATCGCGGGTGCAGCTTGCGCAAAAGCCGGTGTCATGCTGCCCGTCGCCGCAAGCGCAGTCGAACCCATCAAAAATACGCCAAAGCTTTTGAAGTTGCCGAGAGGTCTACTTTTCATTGTCATCCGATCTGATGTCCGGCAGCCACCGGACGTTGGCAAACTGCCGCTAAAATAGTTTTGCGTCCCTGCCCGATGCAGCGCGCGCAATCAAGTATGCAATGCCCTCAACTGCTTCCGAAAAGACCGAAAGACGCGAGGTCATTGAAAGTTACCATTAACATGAACGCTGCCAGCATCGCAAATCCTGCACGGAAAGCCCACTCCTGCACTTGCGGCGTGGCTGGTCGCCGCCGCACTGCCTCAATACCGTAGAGCAACAAATGCCCTCCATCGAGCATCGGGATTGGCAGCAGATTGATGAACCCCAAGTTAATCGAAATCAAAGCGGCTAGGCTTATAAACGTCAATATGCCCAAGCTCATGGCCTCGCCAGACACTTTGGCGATTTTCAAGGGACCACCAAGTTCGGAAATGGGCCGACGGCCGGATATAATCTGCCCAAGACCAATGACCTGTTGGCGCAGAATATTGCCTGTTTGCTTCACGGCTGCCCAAGGCGCCTCAAGCAGACCTACTTCGCGCGTTTCCAACTTGCTTGCACCAATACCAATGCGACCAATCCGATATTCATTACCGAACCTATCTACTTCAGTGACCGCAGCCACGGTAGCTTGCTTTTCAAACCGCGCACCGTTTCGCTCGATTTCCATGACTATTTTTTCGCCTGGAATCATAACGACCTCGCGGGCCATCGCATCGAAGGTTTCGATAGTTCGACCATTCAACGTCAGGATCCGATCGCCGATTTGAATTCCAGCCGCCGCAGCCGCACTCCTCGGTTGAACGACATCGACGACTGGCGGCGTTACTGATTTACCAAATGCAAGCAGGAAGCCCATGGCGATAAGGATTGCGAGAAGAAAATTAACTGCAGGCCCAGCTGCTACGATCAGAGCACGTTGCCACAACGTTTTCGATTGGAACGTCTGATTGCGCTCATGCTCCGGCAATTGCTTCCAGCTTTCGTCTGCTTGGCTTGCAGGATTCATGTCACCCGCAAACTGGACAAAGCCCCCCAAAGGCAACAGGCCAACGCGCCATAACGTACCGCGCTTGTCGACGCGCCCCCAAATCTGCGGTCCAAAGCCAATCGAGAATGTCTCGGCCTTCACCCCAAACCAACGGCCAACAAGATAATGTCCCAGTTCATGCACCACGACGAGAGAACCGATCAGCGCGAGAAACGCGAATAGGGTGAGAATAATGTTGGGGGATTCAGCGGCCACGGGTTAGTTTCTCCAATTCGTTCTGCGCGTAACGGCGGGCGCCTGCATCAATGCTGAACAGGTCATCCAAATTGATAGGTGCTGCGGGCGCATAAGCCGTCAGGGTTTCTTCGACTAGGGATGCAATTTCCAGGAACCTCATCTTGCCGTCCAAAAAGGCCGCAACTGCAACCTCGTTCGCTGCGTTTAAGATAGCAGGCTTTGCCCCACCTTCGGCAATAGCTGCGCGCGCAAGCCGAAGCGCGGGGAAGCGGACCACATCAGGCTGTTCGAAGGTAAGCTGGCCAATTGCAGAAAGATCAAGCGGCTTGCACGTCGTGGCAATACGCTCTGGCCAAGCAAGGGTGCTTGCAATGGGAATGCGCATATCTGGCGATCCAAGCTGCGCCAAAGTCGAACAATCGACATATTCGACCATCGAATGGATGACCGATTGTGGATGCACAAGTATATCAATTTTATCCAAGCCCACCGGAAACAAATGAAACGCCTCAATCAATTCAAGGCCCTTGTTCATCATCGTTGCGGAATCGATGCTGATTTTTGCACCCATGTCCCAATTGGGATGCGCAACGGCTTGCACTGGCGTGACATTCCCCATTTCCTCAAGCGAGGAGGCACGGAAAGGTCCGCCGCTTGCGGTCAGGGTGATCTTACGCACTTGGTCAATTTTGCCGCCAGCGAGGCATTGGAATATGGCGTTATGCTCGCTATCGACGGGGAGCAGTACCGCACCCGATTGGCGCACCGCTGCCATCATCAAAGCGCCAGCGGAAACCAGCGCCTCCTTATTGGCCAAAGCGACGGTCTTCCCAGCCTCAATTGCAGCCATCGTAGAGGGTAATCCAGCGCAACCCACTATCGAGGCCATAGTCCAGTCCGCATCGCGTCTGGCGGCCTCCACAAGCGCTTCTGGACCTGCTGCGGCTTCGATATTGGTTCCGGCCAGTGCGTCCTTGAGCTCGGTGTAAGCGGATTCGTCTGCGACAACGGCAAGCTCGGCGTTAAATTCGCGCGCCAATTGCGCAATAGCGGCGGCATTGCCGTTGGCGGTCAATGCGACCACGCGGTAATCGCCGCGATGCTGGCGAATGAGGTCCAGTGTCGACAATCCGACCGAACCTGTTGCGCCAAAGATGGAAACGCTGCGTGTCATGGATTAGCCTGCCGTCGCGCTTTGGAACAGCGTGATGACACCGGCGGCAAAAGCGACAGCGATAAGGCCGTCGGTCCGGTCAAATAACCCGCCATGCCCAGGTATCAGCCGCCCCGAATCTTTTACCCCTGCCCGACGCTTCATCCAACTTTCAAAGAAATCCCCCATTTGCGCGACCACCGCGAGTGCAGCGCCCGTCAGCAATAGGCGGAACCAGCCATATGCAAGATAGATATCGCCATCGCCCGCATTACCGCCCCTGAAGGCGTAGATGCCTGCTTGAATAAAAACCATCATAAGGCCCGCGCCAATCATTCCGCCGATAAGGCCCGACCAAGTTTTGGATGGACTAATTTGTGGCGCGATTTTGGGGCCGCCGATGCTTCGTCCTGCGAAATACGCACCGACATCCGTGCCGATTACGCCCGCGATTAGCATGATTGCCGGCGTCATGCCGAAGAAAGGCGCGCTGAACAGCATCAAGGTGAAACATGCAAGGCCAACATAAGTCAGGCCGACCAATAGCCACAATATCTGCGCCTGCCGACTTTGCGCGAAGCCAAACACCAATTTGGTAAATTCAAAAAATACACCAAGGCCTACAGCGATAACGAGGCCCATAAAGGTATAGCCGCCCAGCCAAACCGCAGCGATCGCGACCGACATCATAGCAACGCCGGACAATGTCCGTATGCCTAAGTCCGAACGCGGTTTAAGGGGCGGCGCAACCTTATCGTTCATCGACCACCATAGCGACGTTCACGGCGGGCGAATTCGTTCAGCGCAGCGGCAAATTCATCCTTGCTGAAATCGGGCCACAAGGTCTCAGTGAACCAGAATTCGGCATAAGCTGCCTGCCACAACATGAAATTAGAAAGACGCTGCTCGCCGGACGTTCGGATAAGCAAATCCAGCGGCGGTAAGCCAGCGGTGTCCAGATTGGCCTCAATGCTGGACGCGCTTATCTCGCCTTGCGCGGCGGCGGCGCGTGCAGCGCGGACCATCTCGTCCTGCGATCCATAATTTAACGCTACCGCCAATGTCGTGCGGCTGTTCTTCGACGTCCGCGCAATCGATTCCTCAAGCATTTCCACAATATCAGCTGATAATGCTTTGTAATCACCAATAATTTTTAATCGGACGTCATTTTTTGCAAATGTATCAAGGTCGGATTTGATGAAATCGCGCATTAGCGCCATCAGATCGTTTATCTCTTCCTCGGGCCGTTTCCAATTCTCGCTAGAGAAGGCATAGAGGCTAAGTGTTTCTAGGCCAAGCTCGCCCGCCGCACGCACAATATTACGGACAGTCTCAACGCCGCGCTTGTGCCCCATTGCTCGGGGCAACATGCGCTTCTTAGCCCAGCGACCATTGCCATCCATGATGATAGCAACGTGGCGCGGCATTTCGCCTGTGCCGGCTTCGATGCGGACGGTTTGCGGTTCGACTTTCGCCATTACGTTCTAAACGCGCTCAAAGCGAATGGAAGGGAAGTTTGTATCCGGCCTCACTGGCTCAGGATTTCCTTTTCCTTATGCGCTGCTGCTTCGTCGACCGCTTTGATCATCTCGTCGGTCATTTTCTGGACTTCAGTCTCCAACCGCTTGCGGTCATCCTCGCTGATTTCTTTCTTGTTCTCGTCAATTTTCAGACCGTCATTGGCGTCGCGACGCACGTTGCGGATCGCGATTTTGGCTTTCTCCGCATATTGGCCAGCAAGCTTTGCAAGCTCTTTACGGCGTTCCTCGGTGAGGTCGGGAATAGGCAAGCGCAAAGTCTGGCCATCGGTAATCGGGTTTAACCCAAGGCCAGCCGAACGAATGGCCTTTTCCACTGGATTCACGTTCGAGCGGTCCCATACCTGAACCGACAGCAAACGTGGTTCAGGCGCGCTGACGGTAGCGACTTGGCTCAACGGCATGTGCGATCCGTAAACTTCAACGACCACGGGGTCGAGTAAAGTCACGTTGGCACGGCCTGTACGCAGCCCGGAAAGGTCGCTTTTAAATGAATCGACAGCGCCCTGCATACGGCGCTCAACGTCGGTTTTGTCATATTGCGGCATGGATTAGTTTCCTTCGCTTGTTACCACAGTTGAAGTGCCGCTTCCGTCGAGCACCTTCAATATGTTACCCTGTTCGCGGATGGAGAACACCACGATAGGAATGTTGTTGTCACGGCATAACGACACGGCGCTTGCATCCATAACCTTAAGATTGTCTGCCAAGACACGGTCATAACTTAATGTTTCATAACGCTTTGCTGTCGAAACTTTTTTGGGATCGGCATCATATACACCATCAACCGAAGTGCCCTTGAACAACGCGTCGCATTGCATTTCAGCAGCGCGCAAAGCAGCACCGCTATCCGTCGTAAAGAACGGTGCGCCAACGCCTGCGGCAAAAATAACGATCCGGCCCTTTTCCAAATGCCGCTCGGCACGGCGACGGATGACCGGTTCGCAGACCTTGTCCATTTCAATGGCAGACTGCACGCGGGTCGGCACGCCGAGCTGTTCAAGCGCGTTTTGCATGGCGAGCGCATTCATGACGGTCGCGAGCATGCCCATATAGTCGGCCTGCGCCCTGTCCATGCCCTTTGCGGCACCAGACATACCTCGGAAGATATTACCCCCGCCGATTACAAGGCACAGTTGCAATCCAGTATCCTGCGCAGCTTTTACCTCTTCGGCAACGCGCGCCACTGTAACGGGATCAATGCCATAGGCTTGATCCCCCATAAGCACTTCGCCCGATAGTTTAAGCAGAATGCGACGATAGCCGTGCGCGCTCATAATATCCCTCACCCTGATACGATTATGGCGCCCAGCTATAGGAGCCGTGCGCCACATCGCCAAGTGCTTATCCCCGCCTTTTGGCAGGGAAGCGAAGAATATTTATGCGCCGACCGCAGCAGCCACTTCAGCTGCAAAGTCAGACACTTCCTTTTCAATGCCTTCGCCAAGCTGGAAGCGGACATAATCCTTCAGCACGATTGGCTTACCAGCTTCTTTACCAGCGGCCGCGACAACATCCGAAATTGGGGTCTTGCCGTCCATAACGAATGGCTGGCTCAACAAGGCGTTTTCCTTAGCGAACTTCTTCACGGCGCCTTCAACCATTTTTTCGACGATATCCGCTGGCTTGCCGCTTTCCGATGCCTTTTCACGCGCAATACCGCGCTCACGCTCAAGCGTTTCGGCATCAAGGCCGGATTCGTCAAGCGACAACGGGAATGCAGCAGCGATGTGCATCGCCAGCTGCTTGCCAAGGCCATCAAGCGTCGCAGCGTCTGCATCGCTCTCAAGCGCAACAAGAACGCCGATACCGCCCATGCCATGCGCCGCAGCGTTGTGGACATAAGAAACAACACGGCCATTGCTTACCGAAAGCGACTTTACGCGGCGGATGACCTGATTTTCACCGATGGTGGCGATGTTGTTGGTCAAACGTTCCTGAACTGTTTCGCCTCCGCCATAAGGCGCGGCCAAAACGGGTTCAGCATCGTTGGCGCTGAGGTTCAGGGCAACTTGGCTGACAGCAGCGACGAATTCTTGGAACTGTTCGTTCTTGGCAACGAAATCTGTCTGGCTGTTAACTTCGATAGCAGTGCCCTTGGTGCCCTCGACAGCAACGCCGACAAGACCTTCAGCCGCGGTGCGGCTCGATTTCTTGGCAGCAGTTGCAAGGCCCTTGGCACGCAGCAAATCAACTGCGGCTTCGATATTGCCGTTGGTTTCTTCAAGCGCCTTTTTGGCGTCCATCATGCCAGCGCCGGAAAGCTCACGCAGTTCCTTGACAGCTGAAGCGGTAATTGCAGACATAAGAGTGTCCTTTCGAAAGGTACGGAGGCCAATACAGCCTCATTGAAGTTCGTCATCCCCGTAAAAGCGGAGATCTAACACCGGCGCTCACTTCACAAGCAAACGACAAGAGTCGGCCCCCGCATAAGCGGGGGTGACGACAATTTGGTTACGCTTCGGCGGCAGGCGCTTCGGCAGGAGCAACCTCGGCAGCGGGCGCTGCTTCTTCAGCCACTGGCGCTGTTTCTTCAGCTACTGGGGCTGCTTCTTCAGTCGCTGGCGCGGCTTCTTCTGCCAAAGCAGGTTCAGCCGCTGGCTCAACTTCCGCACCAAGGTCAATGCCCTTGGCAACCTTAGCGTTTACATTGCCCTTGGTTGCCGCAGTAGCCACCGCGTCGCAATACAAACGAATGGCGCGCGCAGCGTCATCATTTGCAGGAACCGGGAATGCAATGCCATCAGGCGATACGTTTGAATCGAGGATCGCGATCACTGGAATACCAAGAACATTGGCTTCCTTGATGGCGAGTTCTTCCTTGTTGGCGTCGATGACGAACATAACGTCAGGAATGCCGCCCATGTCGCGGATACCGCCAAGGCTCATTTCAAGCTTATCGCGCTCGCGGGTCATCTGAAGAATTTCCTTCTTCGTGAAACCGTGCGTGTCACCCGAAAGCTGCTCTTCAAGCGTCTTGAGCTTCTTAATCGAGTTCGAAATGGTCTTCCAGTTGGTGAGCATACCGCCCAACCAGCGATGGTTGACGAAATGCTGCCCCGATGCGCGTGCGGCATCGGCGATTGGGCCTTGTGCCTGGCGCTTCGTGCCGACGAACAGAACCTTGCCGCCAGACGAAACGCTCTGTGCGACGAAATCTAGAGCGCGTGCGAACAATGGCACGGACTGCGACAGATCGAGAATGTGGATGCCGTTGCGCGCGCCGAAAATATACGGCTTCATACGCGGGTTCCAACGGTGTGTTTGGTGGCCGAAATGGGCCCCAGCTTCAAGCAAATGCTGCATGGTCACGACAGGTGCCGCCATGGTACTTCTCCTTCCGGTTGAGCCTCTGGGAAACTAGAACTTCACTTTTGCCTGAAAGACAAAGATCAGCACCGGTATGTGCGTTTCCCATGTGGAATGACGGCGCCGTTATAGTTGTTGGCAGGATTCGTCAAGCACCAACAGACTCACCAGATGCCGCAATTTGGTGTAGTCGCATTAATAATCGGTTCAGAACGCACCGTATAGCGAGACATTATGGGCAGGAAGATATATTGAAAACACGTTGGGCAATTGCTGCTTCAATCGCGCTGGTCGCAATATCCTCGTCGGCGTTCGCCGAAGATCAATGGCTTGGCGACGCACAGCAGTCTGCGCCTCCCGAGCGCATCTCCTTTCTTGTTACGTTCGGCGCGGAAAAATGTCCGGATGCAGTCGGCGACGAAATCATGGTCTGTGCGGCCCAGCCGGAGGGTGACCGGTACCGGACACCTAAACCGGTTCGCGCGAATAGCGAATCGCCAGTAGCAGGCGGAAGCTGGACCTCCGCCGTTGAGAGCCTTGACGGCTATGGGCGCGCCGTTTTGCCAAACAGCTGTTCTGTCAATGGAAGCAACGGCTTCACAGGATGCATGCAACAGGCACTTCAAAAATGGCATGCCGAGCGCCGCGGAACACGCAGCGCACCGTAATTTCGCAGGCCAGTTAACTTTTTGCGGCCAAGCAAGTTATCCACAGGCAATACCCAAAGTTACCCAGCCATGTACCACGCGCGAAATGCCGCTTGACATATTGGAACAAATAGTGAACAAATACCCATATCCGGTGTTTAGCCGAATCAAACTTCCCCACTTATTTAGGGTGGGGACGCAAAGGACCAGTGCCATGACTATCATCGCTACCCTTCTTTTCGTGATCGCGCTGGGTGCATCAGTTGGTGTAATCTTGCTGTCTATCCGCAATGCCATGCCGCGTATTCGCGAAGTGATTGATATGGAGTTTGCTCCCTCACCGCAGCGTGAGCGCCGGATAATATTGGGCGAAATGCGGCGTCTGGCACCTGCGGAGATCATCCCCTTTCCCGCGATGTCGCGCACCCAAAACGCGCCCCGCTTGGCTGCCTAAATATCGACCCCACAGTGTGGTGAGGTTTTAGGTAACTTAGCCACGTCCTTCGAAGACGTGGATTGCCCTAACTAGGGTCATGCGCACATGTTGTTTACCACCAATCTTCTCTTGTGACCAATATGGGCATAAAAAAGGGCGGGTGCTTTCGCCCCGCCCTCTGTAACCAATTTCTTGGTTTGTGTCTTAGTTGACAGCGTCCTTGAGAGCCTTGCCAGCTTTGAACTTTGGCTGATTCGATGCCTTGATGGTCATTGGCTCACCGGTGCGTGGGTTACGTCCGGTCGATGCCTTACGCTTTGCAACGCCGAAGGTACCGAAACCAACGAGACGTACTTCGCCGCCGCTCTTCAGAGCGCCAGTGATTGCTTCAAATGTTGCTTCGACGGCTTTGCCGGCATCAGCCTTGGTCAAACCGCTAGCTTCGGCGACTGCACTGACGAGATCTTGCTTGTTCATGTGGGAACCCCCCTCTTAAAATTATATGAGACCCATTTATCGATACAATGAGTCGCGGCCAAAGCCGGTGGGCCGATAATGAGCAGAATGTTAACGCTGTCAAAGGAAATATCGGTCCAAAACGGTCATTTTCTGTGAGAAAAGACGAGTTCTGCTTATTATACACATCTAATAGCAGGGACACGCCGCCTCAATGTGTCACAGGCACCCCATTTTCACCGCCAGTTACAGCGGGTAACGCCGCTGCCAGATCATCCGCCTCGGTCCATTCCACTGCGACCAATGGGGATACTAAAGCACGCGCCAGAACCTGATCGACATGGCTGACTGGGATAATCTCAAGACCGTTCTTGATGTTTGCTGGAATGTCCGCAAGGTCCTTTTCATTCTCTTGGGGAATGAGCACGGTTTTAATCCCGCCGCGCAAAGCCGCCAGCAATTTCTCTTTCAATCCACCAATCGGCAACACACGTCCCCGCAACGTGACTTCGCCTGTCATGGCAACATCGCGGTGCACGGCAATACCCGTCAGTGTCGACACGATACACGTCACCATGCCTATGCCGGCCGATGGGCCATCCTTGGGCACTGCGCCTTCGGGAAGGTGAATGTGCACATCTTTGCGCGCAAACAGACTTGGTTTAATGCCATAGCTCGGCGCGCGCGCCTTCACGTAGCTCAAGGCCGCCTGAATGGACTCGCTCATGACTTCGCCTAGCTTACCTGTCGTCTTAATATTCCCCTTACCAGGAACAGTGACAGCTTCGATGGTCAGCAACTCACCACCCACTTCAGTCCAAGCGAGACCCGTTACGGCACCGATCTGGTTTTCTTCCTCACCCATGTCATGGCGAAATTTACGAACGCCAGAGAAGTCGGCAAGATTTTCGGGTGTAATGACAATGCTCTTGTCCTTACCTTCCAAGATCCGACGCAACGATTTACGCGCAAGCTTCGCAATCTCACGCTCCAGAGTCCGAACGCCGGCCTCTCTTGTGTAATAGCGAATGACATCGCGCAGTGCATCGTCGCTTATCGAAAACTCTTCAGGCTTAAGCCCGTGGGCCTCGATCTGCTTTTCCACCAGATGGCGCTTGGCAATCTCAAACTTTTCGTCCTCAGTGTAGCCTTCAAGACGGATGATTTCCATCCGGTCCAACAACGCCTGCGGTAAGTTCATGCTGTTTGCGGTGGTCACGAACATCACATCCGACAAATCGAGATCGATTTCCAGATAATGGTCATTGAACTTGTTGTTCTGTTCAGGATCGAGAACCTCAAGCAAGGCCGACGCTGGATCGCCCCGGAAATCCTGTCCAAGCTTGTCGATTTCATCGAGTAAGAACAACGGGTTCATCGTCCCCGCCTTTTTCAAATTGGCCGCGACCTTGCCGGGCATTGAACCAATATAGGTACGACGGTGGCCGCGTATCTCGGCCTCGTCCCGCACGCCGCCCAAGGATTGGCGAATGAACTCACGACCCGTCGCCTTGGCAATCGATTTGCCAAGTGAGGTCTTGCCGACCCCCGGAGGGCCAACGAGGCACAATATTGGCCCCTTCAGCTTGTTCGTCCGCGCTTGCACCGCAAGATATTCGACGATCCGGTCCTTAACCTTTTCCAAGGCGAAGTGGTCGGCATCAAGAACGTCTTGCGCCTTGGCTATATCCCGCTTCAGCTTGGACTTTTTGCCCCATGGAATGCCTAAGAGCGTATCAAGATAGTTGCGGATGACTGTGGCTTCTGCAGACATCGGCGCCATCCCGCGCAGCTTTTTCAGTTCCGCATTGGCTTTCGCTTTTGCTTCCTTGGAGAGCTTCATCGTTTCAATCTTGGCCTGAATTTCGGCAACCTCGTCACCGCCTTCGCCATCATCATTGCCAAGCTCGCGCTGAATGGCTTTCATCTGCTCATTCAAATAATATTCGCGCTGAGTCTTTTCCATTTGCCGCTTCACACGGCCACGGATTTTCTTTTCGACCTGCAAAACGCCAAGCTCGCCTTCCATGAAGGCAAATGCCATTTCAAGTCGGCGAAGCGGGTTGGATTCAACCAACAACGACTGCTTGTCCGAAACCTTCAATTGAATATTCGCCGCAACGGCGTCCGCAAGTGCCGACGGGGTGTCGATTTCGGTCAACTGAACAGCTGTCTCCGCGGGCATTTTCTTGTTCAGTTTCGAATAATTCTCGAACTGCTCGGTCACTGAACGCATCAGTGCGGTTGCCTCGGGACCATCCGCGCTTTGTTCGTCAACCAAGATGATGGTCGCTTCAACATAGTTGTCGCCACGCTCGATCAAGTCGCGCAATTCAGCACGTTGTTTGCCCTCAACCAACACGCGCACTGTGCCATCAGGCAATTTTAACAGCTGCATGATCGCGGCAGTCACGCCGATATTGTAAAGATCATCCTTGCCGGGATCATCCTCGGCAGGGTCAAGCTGCGCGACAAGAAAAATCTCTTTATTGGCTTTCATTGCCTGTTCCAAGGCAACAACCGATTTATCACGCCCAACAAACAACGGCACAATCATGCCAGGGAAAACAACAATATCGCGCAGTGGCAATAATGGAAGGTTCAGATCCATAGATACTCCAATTGGCGGTCACCCAAAACGGCAACCTGCCTGTTCCAACCCAATATGAGGGCTTTGCGGACGCTTTCAATGCATGTGCGCGGGTTAGACACATTTAACTGGGGAAAAACCGTAATGGACCTAAGCCACCACAGCCATTCGCCTTGTTAAAATGGCAATTTGAACCCTGGAGGCAGCGGCAATCCGCTAGACATCTTACCCATTTCCGCATTGCTGGCGGCATCAGCCTTGTCACGGGCATCGTTGAATGCTGCTGTGATAAGGTCTTCCAACATGCCCTTGTCGGCTGGCACGATGAGGCTGTCATCGATTTCAACGTTCAATATCCGGCCTTTTGCAGTCGCCTTAACCTTCACCAGACCGCCTCCAGAAACGCCCTCAACCCGGATCGTATCCAGCGTTGCCTGCGCTTGTTCCATCTGTTGCTGGATATTCTGGGCAGCTTCTTGCGCCGCCTTAATCATCTCTTCCATGCTTTTCACGCGCTCTTACTCCATTTCATGCCATTATCGTCGCTGTCGAGCAACTCCGCCTCGGGAAACGCAGCAAACGCCGCTTTGACCAAAGGTGACTCCATTATAATGCGTTTATCAGCCTCGGCGTCGGCTTGCTCCTGCTCCAACAGGCTTGGCTGGGCATCACCTGGGCGTTCTTCTAAGTCCCAGCGCGTGCCCGTAACCTTCGCCAGAGCATCTCGCAGTTCCGAAACAAACGTCGGCGCAACGGGCCCCGCCAATTGATACGCCAACATAGGCGGCGCATATTCGACCAGACGAACAACATCGCGTATCGTCATTTCAAGGCCTACAAACCCGTCACGCGCCAGACGATCCAAAAGCGCTTTAAACGTCGCAGGCATTAATGACTGCACCGAAGCGGAGGCCGGAATATCAAGCGCAGTGGGTACAGAAGCGGGTATTGCCGCCGTGAACGCCCCCTCACCGATCATCTTGGCAAGCTCACCAGGGTCCGGCAGCGTTGCGGCATGGATCACGCGCAACAGGGCCATGTCAGCTGCATCCAGCGGGACAGATGCACGCGCGACTTCCTCCTGCCCTTTTAACAACAATTGCCAAAGACGATGCAGAACCGGGAAAGATAAACGGTCAGCATTATCCTCAACCACAGCATTAGCTTCGGCATCCAGCGCTCCATCGCGTGGTGCGCCTACCTTCGCAAGCGTCAGCCTATGTACTTCGGACAATATTCCAGCAAACATCGCAAGCGGTTCAACACCAAGATTATATTGGTTCTTTGCCTCCGCCAGCATGGCCTGCGCATCGCCGATGAGGATTAGGCCAAAGAGACGGCGGATCGCGCCACGGTCGGACAGGCCCAACATGTCGCGCACCTGCGCCGCTGTGACTTTTCCATCACCCTCCATATCGGCATGGGCAATGGCTTGATCAAGAATTGACAGACCGTCGCGAACAGAACCTTCGGCGGCTTGCGCAATTAAAGTCAACGCCTCGGTTTCAGCCTCTACGGCTTCCTTGGCGGAGATTTCAGCGAAATGCGCCGAAAGCTTTTCGGTAGGTATCCGTTTCAGATCAAAGCGCTGACACCGCGACAGGACTGTAATCGGAACCTTGTTGACTTCTGTCGTTGCGAACAGAAACTTTACATGCCCCGGCGGTTCTTCCAGCGTCTTGAGCAGCGCATTAAATGCGTTTTTGGACAGCATGTGGACTTCGTCGATAATGTAGATTTTGTAGCGTGCCGACACGGCGGAGTAACGCACAGCCTCGATAATCTCCCGCACATCATCTACGCCGGTGTGGCTTGCGGCATCCATTTCGATGACGTCGATATGCCGACCCTCCGCGATTGCGACGCAAGGCTCGCAAGCCCCGCACGGGTCAATAGTCGGGCCGCCCTGCCCGTCGGTTCCAATGCAGTTCAACGCCTTGGCAATCAATCGCGCGGTTGAGGTTTTCCCGACCCCGCGCACGCCAGTCATCAGGAATGCATGTGCCAGGCGGTCACGCTTTATGGCGTTACCCAAGGTTTGGACCATAGCATCCTGCCCAATGAGTTCCGCAAATGTCTGTGGCCGATATTTCCGTGCCAAAACGCGGTATGCCGCTCCGCCAGTCGCCACGGGCGCGGGCTTAGCCACTACAGGCAAATCCAGACCCAGCCCCAATGCATCATCAGGCATATCCGGGTCGCGTTCGGCGAATTCTGGGGTATCGGAATCGGGCATTATCGTCATGTTAATATGGTCATCGACCTTTGTCGAAGTCTTCTCAACCGAAACACGGGGAAAAGTAGGAGCCGAATGACCCGCAGCGAATTCGTTGTGGCTGCTTCCGTCAGGATCTGACCAGGTTGGCGAGTGCCACGTCCATCCGACTCCCACGCCGCATATGGCCGCGACGTTGCCGAAATGCAAGTGCAGGAACACAAAGCGATAAACACCATTTTAACCGCAATGCGAAATATTAAATTCACCGTGATTCGTTAGCAACCATCCGTCACACAGGAATAAACGGTCATGAACAGCGCGTCATTGAGGACCATAACATATAAACGATACGAAGACGCAGCGCGCGAAGATCGCAGTGCCCCGCGCGTTTGCGTTAAAATCCCCGCTATCATGCGTCCTTCGGGTTCATCGGGATACTCCGTGATTTGTCCGAAATCTGTCACTTTCCGGTGTCGCCTGTGAGGCGCTGAAGGGGATGGCTGCGGGCACACAAGTGCGGCTAACTTTGCCCGGCCTTATGGCGATTCAGGCCAAAGTCATTTGGAACGACTGCAATATTGTCGGGTGCGAATTCAGCACTATGCTGAACCCCGCCGGGCTTCAAAACATGTTAACGCGGTTTCCTGCTTAGGCTTAAGCGTTGCGCAAATACCAGTCATAATCGATGCTCGGTACGTGGCCGAAATAGCGATCCTGTTCCACGCGCTTTACGATCGTAAACATGTCAACAAAACGGTCGCCGAGATATTCACGCATCAATTTGGAGCCGTGAAAGCGGTCGACTGCGGCAAACCAGTTGCTTGGCGGCTTGTCATCACCTGATCCATCTCGGTCATAGCCATTGCCAACGACCGCTGAGCCTGGATCGATCTGATGCGTGATGCCGTGGTGAATACCGGACAATACGCCAGCGACTGCAAGATATGGGTTTGCATCCGCACCACAGGCGCGATGTTCGACATGACGGCTTGATGCTGGACCAGCGGGGATGCGGAAGGAAACGGTACGGTTGTTGACGCCCCATGTCGGTGCGACCGGCGCGTAGCTGTTCGCCTTGAAACGGCGGTAGCTGTTGGCATGTGGCGCAAAGAGCACGAAGCAGTCGCCAACACTCGCGATCATCCCACCAATGGCGTGACGCAACATCGCAGTGCCTTCCGGATCGTCGGAGGCAAATAGGTTGAGCCCTTCGGCATCGTTCATCGAGACGTGAATATGCATCCCTGAACCGGCTTGTTCGGCAAATGGTTTCGCCATGAACGTCGCCTCAAGGCCATGTGCTTGTGCCACTGCCTTGACCACACGCTTATACATGATGGCATCATCGCATGCCCGCAGCACGTCGGGCTTGTAGCGCAATGTCAACTCGCACTGACCGGGTGCAAATTCCGAAATCGCGGATTCAAGTGGCAGGCCTTGAATATCGCATGTCTCGTATAGTTCGTCGAAGAAGGGGCGAAAGTCGTCCAGTTCGCGCAAGCCATAGACTTCGACCATCTGCGGCGTTTCGCGATTATAGTCTGGCCGCGCCGGGCGGATGGAACCATCACGCGCGCGCTTTGGATCCAACAAATAGAATTCCAACTCAACCGCCAAGGCGGGCGTCAGCCCCATTTCGGCAAAGCGGTCGACGACAAGACCAAGCACATGGCGCGGGTCAAGATCATGTGGCTGGCCATCTAATTCATAAAAATCGACCATGAATTGCGCCGCATTGTCGCCTGCCCATGGTGTGCGCACAAGTGTGCCGGGGATTGGCTTCATCGAACGGTCAGCGTCGCCATCTTCCCATACCAATCCCGTTTCCACGGTGTCTTGCCCAGTGATATCGACAACAGCAATTGAACCAGGGAAAAACCGTCCAATTTCATAGACTGACAAAACCTCATGCTGGCGCAACCGCTTTCCCCGCGGCACGCCGCCAAAATCGGTATAGATCATCTCAACGGAGTCGATGCAGGGATATGCCGCAAAAAAGGCCTCCGCTTCGCTCAGTGGCGCAATGATCGCTGATGATTTTGCCCGCTTGATTGTCATGATGATACTTTCGTAAGTCCTGATTTTCTTATGCTAATAGCTCAGTCAGCGCAGAGTTCAACTCTGCCGCAAGGCGGTCCACTTGCGCCGCTTGCGTCACCGGACTGACCAACATCATATTGTGGAAAGGCGCAAGCAAGATACCGCGGTTGGCGAGATATAGATGGATAGTGCTTTCGAGTGCATGGTCCATCACCGCCCGAGCTTCACTGCCATTGCGCGGCGGGATGGCGGAACAGACCAGTTCGACGCGCGCGCCAACATGGCTGACATGCCAGTCCAGCGCATGGGTACTAATCACGCCGTTGAGTTGCGCCACCAGCCTGTCTGCCATTGAGAGCATATGGGCATAAGCGTCCCGGGTAATGACCTGCCCCAACATCGCATGCATGGCCGTAATCGCCATCGCATTGGCCGATAATGTCGTCCCAATTCCGCTATGCCCGGCTGGGCGTGATGCGTTCAGCGCCGCCATCCGTTTGGCGATCGCTTCTGTAAAGCCGTAGACGGCGCACGGTACGCCGCCGCCGATGGATTTGCCGACCACCAATATGTCCGGCTTTGGGCCATGCATATTGCTGTGCCCGCCATAGCCGGATGAGATCGTATGGGTTTCGTCAAACACCAGGATTGTGCTGGTTTCATCACACAGCCTTCGCAATTCCGTCAGAAACCCCGGTGTATCGCGCACCATGCCGATATTGGTCATCAACGGTTCGGCCAATACGGAAGCGATATCGCCACCGCGCAAAGCAGAGGCAAGCGCATCCACATCGTTGAATTCGATTGCAACCGTCGTCGGCAACAAATCTTGCACTTGCCCGATCAGGCTTGGCCGGTTGACTGCACGGCCATCGCGCAAGTCGACGAACACATCATCAACCGCGCCATGATAGCAGCCGTTGAAGATCAAAATCTTGTCGCGCGCAGTAATCCCGCGACACCAGCGAATAACGGCCCGGTTTGCTTCGCTTGCTGTCGTCGTCACTTGCCATTGCGGCAGTCCGAACATGTCGGCTAGCATAGACCCAAGCTCTGCGCCCTTTGCGGTCGGCAACATATAGCTTAAGCCCTGCCCTGCTTGCGCTGCTATGGCCTTGGCAAGCGGGGCCGGCGAATGACCAAACATGCTCGCAGTATCGCCAAGGCAAAAGTCATCAAAGACCTGCCCGTCGATACTCATCAGGGTCGCTCCAGAAGCCTCCTGAGCGACGATTGGGAACGGACTGGACCAATCGAGCATCCAATGGAAAGGGACGCCCTGAAACCATCCCTGAACGCTTTTGGCATGCGCCTTGGACTTTGGGTTCGCTGCAATAAACCGTGCAATTTCACGTTCGCGCATTGCTTCGATGGAAACCCTTTCCATCACAGACGATCCATCATTGCCGAATAAAGCATCCCAACAACATAGGTAGGTGATCGTAGCAACTTGCCACCGGGGAACCCACGATGCGGGATTTTTTCAAAAAGGTCGAAATTGCGACTGTCGCCCTTCAACAACTCCGCCAGAAGCTCGCCCACCAGCGTTGTGAGCAACACGCCCTGCCCAGAATAACCATGCGCGAACAGCGTATTGCCAGCACGACCAATGTGCGGCAGGCGGTTCACGGTGATCCCGACCATACCACCCCAGGCATAGTGGATCCGCGCATCCGCCAATTGTGGGAACAGCTTCAGCATATAGGGTTGGACAAATGCAGCAATATCCTCCGGCGGCTTCGGCGTATATTTTTCGCCACCTGCAAAAAGCAGCCGATTATCGGCGGACAATCGGAAATAGTTAAGCACAAACCTACTATCCGATACCGCTGCATTCGATGGGATAAGGGCGCGTGCGCGGTCTTCTCTCAGCGGTTCGGTCGCAATGATATAGTTCAATACCGGCATCGTATACCGACCCGCCTTGGTAGCCAAATCTCCAGTTTCTGTGTCACAAGCCAAAAAGACATTGCTAGCCGTTACGGACCCAGAAATCGTGCGGATAAGGACCTTTTCACCTTCTCTGATTGAGACAGCCCTGCTGCCTTCAAAAATTCTCGCACCCGCACTCTTGGCCGCCCGCTTTAAGCCGCGCGCATATTTTAAGGGATGAAGATGGCCGCCTTTTGGCACATAAATACCACCATGATATCCTGCAACGTTGACATATTGATCGATATCCGTCGGCGCGACCAACACGGCTTCGCCCCTACCGAGCAACCTGTCACTAAAGGCCACTTCATCTTCCAAATAGGCAAAGTCACTCTTCTTCGCCGCCAAATGGATGTGCCCATGCTGCAAATCGCAGTCGATTCCGTGGCGTTCAATCCGTGCGTGCACGCGATCGCGCGCCGACATCGCAAGGTGGTAAAGTTGCTGCCCGACATCTTCGCCCACCAGTTTAATGAGGTCCATGGCCGCCATGTTAAATCCGGGGATCATCTGCCCGCCGTTTCGACCCGATGCGGCGAAGCCAATATGTTCGGCCTCAAGCAAAACGACATCAAGCCGCGCTTCGGCGCAGGCCACTGCCGCTGACAAGCCTGTGAAGCCCCCGCCGATGATGCAGATGTCGGCCTTTATGTCAGCGATTAGCGGCTCATCGGGGCGATAGTCACCCGCAGATGCTAAATAATAACTATCATTTAACGGATCGAGCATCACACGCGCAGCAACAAATGCTCGCGCTCCCAGCTTGAGACGACGGACTGGTAATTGAACAATTCATAGTCCTTAACGGCATAGAAGATGTCAAAAAACTCTTCTCCAAGCAGGTTGCGTACGGGCTTACAGGCGCTGAACCGGTCCAATGCCGCCTCCAAAGTCCGGGGCAAGGTGCGGGCCCGGTTATAGGCGCTGCCGGTGATTGCCTTGGCTGGTACCATCCGTTCCACCATACCAATATAGCCGCAGACCAGCGAAGCAGCCATCGCGAGATAGGGGTTGGAGTCCGCCCCCGGCAGACGGTTTTCGACGCGCCGGTTGGCCTTGTCCGAAATCGGCACGCGGAAACCACAGCTTCGGTTGTCTTCGCCCCATTGGACGTTGATTGGCGCGGCACTGTCTGGCCGCATCCGGCGGAAGCTGTTTACATTGGGCGCCCAGAGCGGCGATATCTGCGGCATGAACTTTACAAGACCCGCTATATAGCTGCGGAACAGCGCACTGTCCTTGCCATTGGCGTTAGAGAACAGGTTTCTGCCGGTTTCGGCATCAACCACCGACTGGTGAATATGCATTGCGCTGCCCGGCTGCCCGGCCATCGGGTTCGCCATGAAGGTCGCATAGACGCCATGCTGCTTAGCCACTGCGCGCACAGTGCGCTTAAATAGGAACACTTGATCCGCCAGCTTCAGCGGGTCACCATGGACAAAGTTCACCTCAAGCTGGGCAGCGCCCATTTCGTGGATCATCGTATCGATATCGAGGCCCATCAACTCACAGTCATCATAGATGTGATCAATGATATCCTCATATTCGTTCATCGCCTCCAACCCATAAGGCTGGCTTGCTGTCTCCGCACGCCCGCTTGAGCCAGTTGGCGGCACCAACGGAAAGTCAGGGTCCACATTTTGGCTGACAAGGTAAAATTCAACCTCAGGCGCCATAATCGGCTTCCACCCGCGTTCCGCATACATGTTCAATACTTTTTTCAATATTGTGCGCGGTGCGATTTCCACCTCGGTGCCATCGCCATGAAGAACATCGGCAATGACAAAGGCCGTGGGCGATTTGAAACCCGGGGCGACGCAAATCGTATC
>NZ_JBIKPH010000195.1:0-3130 GCF_044357595.1 Sphingorhabdus sp.
TTTTACCGCACAGGTCGATTTTAGCACTGGCGGTGAACTGCTGCATTTCATCGATGACCAGCAGATTGCCATGATGGAAGCGCTAAGCGCGCCGCAAGGCTATATGGACGGACGGTTCCTCGCGCTCACCTTCAATATGTTGCGTGGCAAGGACCTGATCTGGTCGACGGTCGTGAAAAACTATTTGCTGGGTGAGGATTATCCCGCATTTGACCTGCTGCACTGGAATGGCGATGTCACCAACCTGCCCGCCAAATGGCATCGAAATTATGTTATAGACCTCTATCGCGACAATCGGCTGGTGAAGCCTAACGATTTGTCGGCTTTGGGCACCCCGATTGACCTGCGCCGCGTAAAAACGGCAACTTACATTCAGGCAGGTCGCGAAGATCATATCGCACCTGCCGAAAGCGTTTGGAAGCTGCAGGACCATTTCACCGGCCCCATGAAATTTGTGCTGGCCGGCAGTGGGCATATAGCAGGCGTGGTGAACCCCCCAGCGCAGATGAAATATCAATATTGGACCAATGACGCCGCTGCGCCTTCGCTTGAAGCGTTCATTGAAGGCGCAACCGAGACCAAAGGCAGTTGGTGGCCTGATTGGATCGCTTGGCTTAAAGACAAGGGCAATACGCGCGTGCCAGCGACTGGGGGACGTCAGCCTGGCCAAGGCACTCTGAAGGCTCTAGAATCAGCCCCAGGAAGCTATGTAAAAGCACGGTGAGATTCAGTTGACGTTTACGTAAACGTCGACTAATTCGGTTTCAACCGTTTTAGGAGAATCGTGATGCAACTGGAATTCAGCCCCGCAGAAATCGCCTTCCAGAAGGAAGTGCGAACATTCATCGCCGAAAATTACCCCGAGAATCTCCGCTCTGTTCAGGACGAGGGGCATGATCTTTCGAAGGAAGATTTCCTGTCGTGGCATCGCATTCTCGCTAAAAAAGGCTGGATCGCACCTGCGTGGCCCGTCGAATATGGCGGCACAGGCTGGACCGCGACCGAGCGTTTCATTTGGTCGGAAGAACTGGCTGCTGCTGACTGCGTTGGCACGATGCCATTCGGTCTGTCGATGGTTGGTCCCGTCATCTACACCTTCGGCACACCGGAGCAGAAGGCTCAGTTCCTTCCCGGCATATTGTCGGGTGACGACTGGTGGTGTCAGGGTTATTCCGAACCAGGCGCAGGTTCCGACCTCGCATCCCTGCGTACCAAGGCCGTTCGTGACGGCGACGATTATGTCGTCAATGGCCAGAAAACGTGGACAACTATGGCGCAACATGCCGACTGGGGCTTCTTCCTCGTGCGCACGGACTCTGACGCGAAGGCGCAAGAAGGCATCAGCTTTCTGTTAATCGACATGAAGACGCCGGGCGTCACCGTGCGTCCAATCATTACCTTGGGCGGCGAGCATGAAGTCAACGAAGTTTGGTTGGAAGATGTGCGCGTGCCGGTTGCAAACCGCGTTTATGAAGAAAATAAGGGCTGGACCTGTGCCAAGTTCCTGCTTGCGCATGAGCGTACAGGCATTGCTGCCGTTGCCCGTTCGAAGCGCGGCGTAGAGAAGATCAAGGCGATTGCCCGCACCGAACAGGACGGCGACCGCCCGTTGATCGCCAATCCATTTTTCAAGCGTAAGATTTCGGAACTTGAAATAGATCTTACCGCGCTTGAGTTCACGGAATTGCGCAGTCTTGCCGGCGAAGCATCGGGCAAGGGCCCTGGCCCTGAATCAAGTTTGCTGAAAATCAAAGGATCGGAAATTCAGCAGCGGATTACCGAGCTCGCACTAGAAGCCGTCGGCCATTATGGCGCGCCTTATTTCCGTGGCTTTGGCGAAGGTGACAACGAACACCCCATCGGTCCGGACTACGCACATCGTGCCGCACCGACCTATTTCAACACCCGCAAGACGACGATTTACGGTGGATCGAACGAGATCCAGCGCAATATCATCGCCAAGATGGTGCTGGGTATTTAATCTAACATTTAACCGTCACCCTGAACTGGTTTGATCGAAGGTCACTCCGTTTCAGGGTCTTAATTCGCAACGTCGAAAGTAAGATGCTGGAACGAAGTCACCGCGGGTGAAACGAGTTCAGCATGACGGGCTACTGGACGGGATAACTATAATGGATTTCAGCTACACCGAAACGCAGGACATGATCCGCGACACATTGAGCCGTTTTTTGACGGACACTTATGATTTCGATAGCCGCAGCAAGATGATCGCCAGCAGCAGCGGGCGTGACACAGGCATTTGGAAGGCACTGGCGCAGGATCTTGGCATGCTTGGCGCGTCCTTCAGCGAAGAACATGGTGGCCTTGGTGGCGGATATCTCGAAAATGCGTTGATTATGGAAGAGCTTGGCAAGGTCATCGCGATTGAGCCTTATCTCCAGACCGTCGTCCTGGGCGGCGGTGCTTTGAAGGCTGTTGGCGGCGCTGTCGCTGACTCGGTGATCCCTGAAATCATTGGCGGGAATGTCATAATTGGCTTTGCATATGCTGAGCCACAAGGGCGCTACAACCTTGCCAATATTCGCACAACGGCGAAGAAGGACGGCGCGGGCTATGTGTTGAACGGCCATAAAAGCGTCGTTTACGCCGCGCCATGGGCAACGCATTTGCTCGTCACCGCACGCACCGGCGGCGCGAACACCGATGTAAACGGCGTGTCTCTGTTCCTGATCGACGCGAGCGCAAAAGGTATTGTCCGCCGCGATTACCCAACGGTAGATGGTTTTCAGGCGTCTGAAATTTACTTTGAATATGCCGCAATACCGGGCGATGCCCTGTTGGGCGACGAAGGCGCAGGCCTGCCGCTTATCGAACGCATCGTCGACGAAGCAACCGTAGCAGTCTGCGCAGAATCCTGCGGTGTGACCGCTAAGCTGCATCAAGGCACGCTCGAATATGCGCGCCAGCGTAACCAATTCGGTCAGCCAATTTCGCGCTTCCAAGTGCTTCAGCACCGGATGGTCGACATGTTCATGGAAGTTGAGCAATCGAAATCCATGACCACAATGGCAACGCTGAAGCTTGATCTGCCCGCTGCCGAACGCATGGCGGCGGTATCGGCTTGCAAGGCGAAGGTTTCGCGCTCTGCAAAGTTTGTTGGCCAAAGCGC
>NZ_JBIKPH010000107.1:0-8601 GCF_044357595.1 Sphingorhabdus sp.
TTGATATGTACATGACCGGCAAAATCGAGATTGACCCGATGATTACGCATGTCATGGGTCTCGAAGAGATCAACAAAGCGTTCGATCTAATGCATGCAGGTGAATCCATCCGCAGCGTGGTGGTGTTCTGAATGGCGACAATAGCTGACATATTGGCCGAGCATAAAGACAAAGAGGGGCCCCTCCTCCCCGTGCTGCACGATGTGCAAAAGATGTTCGGTCATGTCAGCGAGGATGCTATGCGCGAGATTGCGCAGGCATTGAACCTGACCCGCGCGGAAGTATATGGCGTCGTAAGCTTTTATCATGATTTCCGCAAAGAAGCCGAACCCCGACCAGTTTTGAAACTGTGCCGGGCCGAAGCCTGCAAGGCACGTGGCGTCGAAGCTTTGGTTCCCATCGCCGACAACCAAAGCCGCATAAAAGTGGAGGCCATTTATTGCCTTGGATTATGCGCGGTTGGTCCATCTGCGATGGTTGGCGAAAAAGTCTATGCACGTTTGGACGGTGCTAAATTCAAAACATTATTGGAGGCCATGTGACCGTCCGGATATCTGATGATGCCGTTGCGATCGCTTGCGGCGCGGACGACGTTGCGGCCGCATTCATTGCCGCGGGCGTCGCCGTCGAGCGCGTTTCGAGTTGGGGCATGCACTGGCTGGAGCCGCTGGTTGATATTGACGGCATCGGCTATGGTCCGGTGTCGGTCGATCAGGTCGCGGATATAATCAAGGGTAAAGCGCCGTCCTTGGGTTGTATTGAGGAACATCCTTTTATCGCCAATCAAACGCGCCTGACTTTCGCGCGCGCCGGCAAAACCCGCCCGCTTTCGTTAGACGATTATTACGCGTCGGACGGCTGGCTTGGGCTGGCAAGGGCCCGCGAAATGGGTGCCCAAGCAACAATTGATACGGTCATGACCTCGGGGCTTCGTGGCCGTGGCGGCGCTGGTTTTCCTGCAGGCATAAAATGGCAGACGGTCGCGCGTGCCAGCGGTGAACAGAAATACATCGTTTGCAACGCAGACGAAGGCGACAGCGCCACTTTTGCGGACCGCATGGTGATGGAGGGCGACCCCTTCATGCTGATTGAAGGCATGGCGATTGCCGGTTTCGCGGTCGGCGCGGACAAGGGTTATGTGTATATCCGCTCCGAATATCCGCATGCTATCGCCAAGATGGAAGCCGCTATTAAGCTTTCGGCCCATTTGGTTGCGCCATTTGTCGTCGAAGTGCGCATTGGCGCAGGCGCTTATATTTGCGGCGAGGAAACATCGCTCCTCAACAGCTTGGAGGGCAAGCGCGGCGAGGTTCGCGCCAAGCCACCCTTGCCCGCGCTGGAAGGCCTTTTTGGCAAGCCAACAATCGTCAATAATGTGCTGACATTAGCCGCTATACCATGGGTGTTACAGCATGGTGGCGAAGCATATGCCGCATTCGGCGCTGGCAGATCTAGGGGTACCATGCCCATCCAAATCGCCGGGAACGTAAAGCATGGGGGCCTGTACGAAGTTGCCTTCGGCATAACGCTTGGTGAACTTGTGCATGATATCGGCGGCGGCACAGCTAGCGGCCGTCCCGTGCGCTGCGTGCAAGTCGGTGGACCATTGGGCGCGTATATTCCGCCTGCACAGTTCCATCTTCCTTTTGATTACGAGGCGTTCGCAGCTGCTGACGCGCTGATTGGCCATGCTGGCGTCAATATATTCGATGACACCGTCGATATGGCCCAAATGGCCCGCTTTGCGATGGAATTTTGTGCCGTTGAAAGCTGCGGAAAATGCACGCCCTGCCGGTTGGGAAGTACCCGCGGCGTTGAAACGCTGGACCAGATTATCGCTGGCAAAAATGTGGAAGCGAATCTCGCGCTGATTGCCGACCTGTCCGAAACCATGAAGTTCGGTTCGCTCTGCGCCTTGGGCGGTTTCACGCCTTATCCTGTTATGAGCGCCATCAAGCATTTTCCCGAGGATTTCCGGTGAGAAGGCTGGGCGCGATCATTGCCGGCGGTAAGGCTACACGCTTTGGGAGCGACAAGGCTGCTGCAATGTTAAACGGCCGACCGCTGATTGAACATGTCGCCGACGGATTACGCAGCCAGGTCGACAGGCTCATTGTCTGCGGGCGTGCATGGCCGGGAATGGATGGGGTAGAAGACGCCCCCTTCCCCGACATCGGGCCTTTGGGCGGCCTGAATGCAGCGCTTCGTTACGCGCAGCAAAACGGGTTTGATGAGGTGGTGACCGCTGGTTGCGATGTCGTTCCCGTCGCCCAATTTCCAATGAAACGTCCCGATGATCGTGCTGTCTATATCGAGGGGCATTATCTGTTTGGCGTGTGGCCTGTTGCGCTTGCGCCACGCCTTGAAAAACATCTGCGCAATCAGGACAATCTGTCGATGCGCAGTTGGATCGCAGCAAGCGGCGCGCAAGCAATCACATCTGCAGATGCTTTCCACAATTTGAACACGCCTTGGGACCTTGCGCAATATGCTGCGATACGGTCGAATATTGGTATAAGGTAGAAACATGACGTACCAGCCGCAAAAAGATTTCGGAACACCGGAAAGTCGTTCGGACGAGGCAGTTTCGCTTTCGATCGACGGCCGCAATGTCACTGTGCCTGCTGGCACAAGCGTCATGCGTGCTGCTGCCGAACAGGGCACGTCTATTCCCAAATTATGCGCCACAGACAGTGTGAAAAGCTATGGCTCCTGCCGTTTGTGCCTTGTTGAAATTGATGGCCGCAAAGGCACCCCGGCCAGTTGTACGACGCCTGTCGAACCCGGTATGGTCGTACACACCCAGACCCCGCATCTGGCGAAATTGCGCAAAGGCGTCATGGAACTGTATATCTCAGACCATCCGCTCGATTGCCTCACATGCGCCGCCAATGGTGACTGCGAATTGCAGGATCAGGCCGGCGCTGTTGGCCTTCGTGATGTGCGTTATGACGTGCAGGCGACACATCTTGGGCAGGAAAAAGATCACTCCAACCCGTATTTCGATTTCGATCCGAGCAAGTGCATTGCCTGCTCGCGCTGCATCCGTGCGTGCGACGAGGTGCAAGGCACGCTGGCGCTGACCATGGAAGGCAGAGGCTGGGATTCAAAAATATCCGCAGGCTTTGCCAGTGACAATTTTATGGGCTCCGAATGCGTGTCTTGCGGTGCGTGTGTGCAAGCCTGCCCAACAGCAACGCTGGTAGAAAAAAAGGTTGTAGAGATCGGCACACCCGAACGCAGCGTTGTTACGACCTGCGCTTATTGCGGTGTGGGCTGCACCTTCCGCGCAGAAATGCGCGGCGAGCAACTGGTGCGGATGGTCCCCTACAAAGACGGTAAAGCCAATCGCGGCCACAGTTGCGTCAAGGGTCGCTTTGCCTGGGGCTATGCCCAGCATCAGGAACGCATATTGAAGCCAATGATCCGCGCATCGATCAGCGACCCGTGGCGCGAGGTCGAATGGGACGAAGCATTTGCCTACACCGCGTCCGAACTGAAACGGATTAGCGCGAAATATGGCCGCAATGCCCTTGGCGGTATTACCTCGAGCCGCTGCACCAATGAAGAAACCTTCCTTGTGCAAAAGCTCGTCCGCGCAGGCTTTGGCAATAACAATGTCGATACCTGCGCGCGCGTGTGTCATTCGCCTACCGGATACGGCCTAAAAACAACCTTTGGCACAAGCGCCGGAACGCAGGATTTTGATAGCGTCGAAGACAGCGACGTCATCCTGATCATCGGGGCCAACCCGACCGACGGCCACCCTGTTTTTGCCAGCCGGATGAAACGCCGATTGCGCGGACAAGATGGACGCCCGGGTGCAAAGCTTATCGTCATCGACCCCCGCCGTACCGACATTGTGCGTTCACCGCATATCGAGGCGCAGCATCATCTTCCGTTACGCCCCGGCACCAATGTTGCCGTACTGTCCGCGATGGCACATGTGATCGTAACCGAAGGTCTGACCGATGAGGCATTTATCCGGGAGCGTTGCGACTGGGATGAATATAGCCATTGGGCCGAGTTCGTATCGCAAGCCCGCAACAGCCCCGAAAGTTTGCAGCCCGTTACCCTAGTTGACGCAGAAGAGCTGCGCGCAGCGGCGCGGCTATATGCAACAGGCGGCAATGGCGCGATCTATTATGGCCTTGGTGTTACTGAGCATTCCCAAGGCAGCTCGACCGTTATGGCAATCGCCAATTTGGCGATGGCAACCGGGAATATTGGTCGCCGTGGTGTCGGCGTAAATCCGCTTCGTGGCCAAAACAACGTCCAAGGCGCGTGCGACATGGGCAGTTTCCCGCATGAGCTTGCGGGATATCGCCACATCAGCGATGGCGACGCGCGGCGATTGTTTGAAGATGACTGGGGTGTAACGCTGGATCCAGAGCCCGGCCTGCGAATTCCCAGCATGCTCGATGCAGCGGTCGACGGTGTGTTCAAGGCACTCTATTGCCAAGGCGAAGATATCCTCCAATCCGATCCGAACACGGCCCATGTGTCGGCCGGTCTGGCGGCGATGGAATGTGTGATCGTTCACGATCTTTTCCTGAACGAGACCGCGAACTACGCGCATATCTTCCTGCCTGGATCAACTTTCCTTGAAAAGAACGGCACTTTCACCAACGCCGAACGCCGCATTCAACCCGTACGCAAGGTGATGACACCATTGAACGGGTTGGAGGATTGGGAAGTCACGCAGCGGCTGGCGCAGGCGATGGGGCTAGATTGGAACTATAGCCACCCGTCCGAAATCATGGACGAAATCGCCCGGCTTACGCCGACCTTTGCGGGCGTGTCCTTTTCCCGGCTGGATGAGGCCGGATCTCTACAATGGCCAGTGACAGCCGATGCGCCCGAGGGATCGCCGATCATGCATGTTGATGGCTTCGTCCGCGGCAAGGGCAAATTTGTTGTAACCGATTATGTGCCTACCGACGAAAAAACGGGACCGCGTTTTCCGTTGTTGCTGACGACTGGACGCATATTATCGCAGTATAATGTCGGCGCGCAAACGCGGCGGACAGAGAATGTCGCTTGGCATCCGGAAGACTTGTTGGAAATTCATCCGGTAGATGCCGAGGATCGCGGATTGAAGTCAGGCGATTGGGTGAAATTGGCGAGCCGTGCGGGCGAAACCACGCTACGCGCGACGGTGACTGACCGCGTTGCCCCCGGGGTTGTCTACACCACATTCCACCATGCCGTGACGCAGGCGAATGTTGTCACCACGGACTTCAGCGACTGGGCAACCAATTGTCCGGAATATAAAGTCACTGCGGTTCAGATCAGCGCCTCCAATGGACCAACCGAGTGGCAGGAAGAGTATGAGGCTTTGTCGACACGCTCACGCCGGGTGGAAGCCGGAATTCCCGCCGAATGAACACCGTTGAGCGCCTGATCCTCATGGCCAATCAGATTGCAACCAATCTGGTGACCGACGATGCCCCTATTGCTGCGGTAGCCGATCATATTCAGCAATTCTGGGACCCGCGGATGAAGCAACTCATTTTTGCGCATGGAACCGATGGCCTGTCTCCGGTTGCTGCCGCCGCCATTGGTCGATTGGCCGACGCGCAAAATGGCGCCTGATAAAGGCGCAACGCCTATCTGCTTTTCTGTGCTTAAGCCTGATCATGGCGCGGCAGAGGTAATAGAGCGGGGCATCATTTTAGAAGCACCCATCGCAATTGAGTATAATGGTATTGGCTATGCGGTGATGATGGCGACGCCAATTGACCTTGAGGACTATGCTGTCGGCTTCAGCATGTCGGAAGGGTTGGTTAGCCACACTGATGACATTCTGGCCATCGATGCGCACAAGGCCGATTTGGGCTGGATATTGCGCATTCAGGTGCCACAAGAAAACGCCGCAAAAGTCTTTGCCCGCGCCCGCCAACGCGTCTCCGAAAGCAGCTGCGGTTTGTGTGGTATGGACAATCTCGAAGAGGTCATGCGCCCTTTGCCCCACATAACTGCGCAGATTGCGGTCGCCGATGTGGCGATTTTTTCGGCGCTATCGGCATTGCGGTCGCATCAGACGTTGAATGCCCAAACAGGTTCGGCACACGCAGCGGCATTTTGCGCGCCCGACGGGGCTATCCTTATGACGCGTGAGGACGTGGGCCGCCATAATGCACTCGACAAATTGATTGGCGCGCTCGCCCGCGCCAACATCGATATCTCAGCGGGATTTATAATATTGACCGCGCGCTGTAGCCTGGAATTGGTTCAAAAGGCTATCCTTGCCAACTGTCCAATGCTCGTCACGATTTCGGCGGCAACTGATCTTGCGATCGACATGGCGAAGAAATCCGGCCTGCGCCTGATAAGTCTAGCCCGCGCAGATTCCGCGCTTACCGCAATGCCCCAAAGCGGTTGATCAACCAGCTTCGGAACATAGAAATCGCAGGGTCGCCCAAGTCGTCGGCGTGGAGTTTTAGATAATAGCCATAGCCGTCTTCGATCACCGCATCATACGGCATCACCAGACGCCCATCCGCTATTTCCTGTGCGAACATATCGATATCTCCCAAAAAGACACCGTTGGCGGTCATCGCGTATTGCGCCGCAGCAATCGTGGTATCAAACGCAAGCCCGCCATGGGTCGCAACGGCTATGTCGCTTTGCCGGAGATACGCCGTCCACAAAAGATCCCGCGGCTCGCCATCCAGTTTGAGGTGCAGAAGCTCCTCGCCTTGAAGAAATGCCTCCAGCGCCTTACCCTGCGCTGCCATCGCCGTGGCCGGTGAACATAAGGGCGCAACGCGCACCATCCACAGAAGATCGGTGATCCGGTCATCAACATTGGGTCGGTCATAAGCAATAGCCATATCGAAATCTGTTGATGGCAGTCCGGTGACGTGCGCGCTTGAGACATCCAAGCGGATATCGGGATGTTCGGCGTGAAAATCACGCAACATCGGCAGGAATAATTGCTGAAGCAAAGATGGCGGCACATGCAGTCGCAGCGAACGGCCAGTCAATTCATCATCGCGGATGGAATTCATCGTTTGCTCTAGCCGGTCGAGGCACTTGCTCACTACAGGCAAAAGCTCTTCACCGGCCGCTGTCAGTGAAAGCCTCGACGCGTCGCGGACGAAAAGTTGCTTTCCCAGCAGCTCCTCAAGCCCACCTACATGACGGCTCATCGCGCTTTGCGATACCGAAAGCGCCGAAGCGCCGCCAGTGAAGCTCAAATTTTGCCCGACCGCTTCGAACGCACGCAGGGCATTGAGCGGCAACCAGCGACGGTTAATGGTGCTGCGATTGGATATGATTTCGACCTTTCGACTGCGGGCAATTCTTCGCTATCACCATAGCCCGACATTTTGACATAGGGCTATGCGAAAATGCGATTTTATTCACCTCTATATCTGGCCCATTCGCATTTTACAGAGGATTCAGCAAAGGCCTAATCATGGATTTGAACCACATAGCCACGCTTTTTGACCAGCGTCGTGAACGGCACACTTTGCCGCAGGCTCTGTATACTGAACCATATAGCTTCGATTTTGATATGGCGGCGGTTTTTGCCGAAAGCTGGTTGATGGCTGGCCTAGAATGCGAATTGCCAAAAACAGGCAGCTATGTGTCGATGATGGTGGGCAAATGGCCTGTTGTCATCACACGGGATAAAGAAGGCACGATCCGCGCTTTTCACAACAGCTGCCGCCACCGCGGCTCAATGATTTGCGCCGTTGGCAATGGCACATCACCTAAGCTGGTCTGCCCCTATCATCGTTGGACCTATGACCTTGACGGATCCCTGTTTGCAGCCGGCCGGATGGACAACGATTTCGACAAAACCGAACATGGCCTAAAGCCTGTTGCGATTGAATGCATATCGGGCACGATCTTCATTTGCCTGTCCGAAACGCCGCCACCGATTGAAGATTTTCGGGAAAAGCTTACGCAATATGCAGCGCCGCATAACCTGAAAGATGCAAAGCTGGCATATGAAAGCGTTCTTGTTGAAAATGCCAACTGGAAGCTGGTGATGGAAAATGGCCGTGAATGCTATCATTGCAGCACCGGACACCCCGAACTAGCAAAAACATTTCCAGTGGGCATGTCCAAACATTTTGACAGCGGCCATGACGCTCGGGTCATAGCTTTCGAGGAAACAATGGACGCGCTTGGCCTGCCGCAAACGCCTGTTGAGGGGCATTATTGGCAAATCGCGCGCTTTGCGTTGAACGAAGGCTGCGTTTCGATATCGGGCGATGGCCAACACCTATCCAAAAAGCTGATGTGCGAAGCCAATGAAGGCGATATTGGTTCGATGCGCTGGGCGGTCGATCCCCACTGCTTTGTGCATTGTACCGCAGACCATGTGTTCATGTTCAGCGCTATGCCCGTCGGTCCCAATGAAACCCATGTGACGGGTAAATGGTATGTGCATAAGGATGCTGTCGAAGGTGTTGATTATGACGTCGAAAAACTCATAGATCTGTGGACCAAGACAAATTTAGAGGACAAGGCGTTGGCCGAAAACAATCAGGTTGGTGTTAATAGCCTTGGCTACACACCCGGCCCATATTCGCAAGAAGCCGAAATGCTTGCGCAGCGTTTTACCGACTATTATTGCGACAAGTC
>NZ_JBIKPH010000196.1:0-3099 GCF_044357595.1 Sphingorhabdus sp.
GGCGCATCAAGGCGATAAAATTTATATGCCAGGGTTCCGATTTCGTCGGCAGCATTCCTTTCCATTTGTGGGATTAGGGTCAAGAATTCTGCTTCTCGGTCTGCCTTGACGTTAAAGCGTGATAGGAAGGTCCAGCTCATTTTTAAATCTCTCCATCAATATAGCGGTCAAGCTCTGCATGGGAGTGGCGCAGCCTTGCTTCCTGCTCGCTCCAAATCGGTCCGCGGAATCCGCGCGAACGTGATCCTTTTTGAACAATCGGTAATAGTTCGGAATCCTGGTCCAAGACCTGTCCAAGATTGGGCGGCTCGCCAAGCGGAACGCGTTCGATCTCAGGGCGTGTCATCCCTGTTGTATCGGTCCCGTCCGCCAACCCCATCCAAGCAGGCGGGCCGTAGCCCGGTGCATCAACATGTGCGAAAAGAATGCAGGTGTCATAGGTGAACCGATTGGGATCATCTGGATGCGGCAAGAAGCGATGGATGAATACTGCTTCAGGGTGGCAACCGATCTGCACATTAGGAAAGATGCCATAGATGGTTGAATCGCTAAGTTGAGTATCGCTGAATTTGTCATAGTCGAGACCAAATCTCTTAGCCCGTTCGCGCTTTGAAACTTGGATTGCGGCACGGCTGTCTTGCGCTGTACCTTCAAAGGCGTCTGGATCAATACCGGCATCGCGCAGCATCATCTTAATGCCCTCATTCACGCTGAGTTGATCAGGAAATCGAGGTGAGGGCTGCCCAAATGGTACGAATTGACGGCTCATTCCGTTCGGATAGAGGTCGATCTGCGTGCGGTCATCCATAACACCTTGCGTTTCAGGATGAACCGCATGGAGATGGTAGATTTCATAAAAGGCATCGACGCCGCCTTTCCAGTTCGCTGCCCATTCCGTGTGCTTATGCTGAATGACGTTCATCGCGCCAATATCATAGGTCTCCAGTTGGTCTGCGACTGGGCCGAGCCATTCGCGTAGAGGCGGCATATCATTTGAAAGAGATATAAAGGCAAGGCCCGCCACCTCTTCGCATCTTACGGATGTGAGATTGCGATCGTGGCAAAGCGTTTCAGGATGAAAAGAGAATTCGTCCGTTACTTTTGTGTTCGTACCGTCAAGTGCGAATTGCCAGCTGTGGAAGGGGCATGTGAAGTTCCCAATAGAGCCAAAATCTGAGAGGATTAGTTGGCTCCCTCTATGGGGGCACACATTGTAATGTGCCTTAAGGCTGCCATCTTCTTGTCGCACCACAATGAAACTCTCGTCCGCAATATCGAAACGAACAAAATCGCCATCGTCACGAAGGTCACTCGTGGGGCCAGCGAGCAGCCAGGTTTGGGTCCACATCCGGTTCCATTCAGCGTCTTTATAATCCGCGCCATGGTAACGTTTCGGGTCAGGCCGACCAGTTCCGTTGTCGATTCTGGGCGCGCGATCATTGAAAGGATGATGCTCGCCCGTATGAATATCCCAGAGCTGATAATCGAAATTCATTGACTGTACTCCTCTCGCTTATGGGGTCTACAGATACATGAATTCAAAAAAAAACAAACATGATTGATTGTTATTTCGATATGTGGCACGCAGCGACCATCGGGTAGCACGAAAGCAAAAAACAGCTGCTTAAAGAAAACGGTTTGAGGAGGATCTTATGCGCAGTAAAAAAATGTTGACTATTGGTATTGGAACAGGCTTAATTCTGGCGCTCGCAACGCCTGCCTTTGCGCAGACCACTGAGGTAACTTCAGACGACACTGGCCTGTCTGACATCATTGTGACGGCGACACGGCGCGACTCCAATCTTCAGACGACCCCGATTGCAATCACTGCGGTTGACCAAACCCTCATCGAGCAGGCAAGTCCTGACAATATCGGTGATCTTGCTTCGTTCGTTCCCAATTTCTCGGCCGCAAAAATCACCGGCTTCAATGCGGCTTCCTTTGCCATGCGTGGTGTTGGTCAGAATAACATTATCGTGTATTTTGAGCCGTCCGTGCTGGTAACCGTTGACGACTTTGTGATGGCTAGCGTTCAAACCCAGTTATTGGATACCTTTGACGTGCAGCAAGTTGAAGTTTTGCGCGGACCGCAAGGTACATTGTTTGGCAAGAACGCAATCGGCGGCGCTGTGACTGTCAAGACAAAGCGGCCAGATCTTTCAAATTTTGGGGCTGAGTTTCGTCTCGCGGCAGGCAGCTTTAAGTCTTACAGCGGAAATGCGTCAGTCAATATTCCAATCATCCAGGATACACTCGCATTGCGTCTTGTTGGCGGATATGAATATTCGGACGGCTTCGTGCGCAATGGCGCTTGCTATGGCCCGGTTGGGACCTTTCTAACGACACCACCGGCGTTGCCCGCAACAACGGCGAAATTTGTTGGCCGGTCAGGTTGCGGAGATGGCAGCAGGGTTGGCGGCACCGATGTCTACAATTTGCGTGCCAAATTGCTTTGGGAGCCGTCAGACAATTTTGATGCGTTGCTGCAATATGAAATGATCCGAGATAGCTCGGAAACGCCCGCGACGGTTAATGAAACCCCTGTAAACGGCGGTGGTCGTTTCTTCTTGTTTGATGCCCTGAATGTTGGATCGCGCGGCAACAAAAGCAGCGACCCCCTTAACAACGGAGGCGTGTCGAACCGACAGGATGGCTTAATGCGGATGCAGGATGGCCATGTCGTCAATGTCGATGGCGTTTACCTCAACATGAATGTTGATGTCGGCATGGGCACGTTTACGTCAATTACGGGCTGGCGCAGCCAGCGGTCGCGTTTGCCGAACACCTATACCGGTCAGGCTCCAGTGGCTGCAGACGGTTCGGTTCTATCTCTGTTCGATGCAACGCGCGACGACGACCGGAAGACTTGGCAGCAAGAATTGCGCTTTGCCTCAGATCTGGGTGGTGCATTTGATTTTGTTGCAGGCGGTTTCTACCAAAGGGATGATGCTGACTTCTGCGTAAACCAGTTACTCGGCTTCCTTGATCTTACGGGTGGCCCATTGCCCTTCGGTGCCTGGAACAATACGCCTTACTTGTTGTGCAATGCGCAAAAAGCAAAATCGACAGCGTTGTTTGCTGAGGGCACATTCAAGGTGA
>NZ_JBIKPH010000019.1:0-25415 GCF_044357595.1 Sphingorhabdus sp.
ATTTTGACGTGCAGATGGTTGGCGGTATTGTTTTGCATCGCGGCGAGATTGCCGAAATGCGCACGGGGGAAGGTAAGACCCTGACCGAAACATTGGCCTGCTACCTGAACGCCATTGAGGGCAAGGGGGTCCATGTCGTGACAGTGAACGATTATCTGGCCCGTCGCGACGCCGAATGGATGGGCCGTATATATGGATTCCTTGGCCTCACCACGGGTGTTGTTGTGCCCAACATTCAAGAACATGAACGCCGTGCCGCGTATGAAAGCGACATCACATACGCGACAAACAATGAGCTTGGTTTCGATTATTTGCGCGACAATATGAAATATGAACGCGCGCAAATGGTGCAGCGTCCATTCAACTTCGCAATTGTCGATGAGGTGGATTCCATCCTCGTTGATGAAGCACGTACGCCTTTGATTATTTCTGGTCCAACAGACGATAAATCAGAGCTTTACATGCTGGTCCAGGCCGTCGTCCTTCAACTGGACGAGGGCGATTATGATAAAGACGAAAAAAGCCGCAATGTGACGCTTACCGAAGATGGTACGGAAAAAGCCGAGCGTATTTTGGAAGGCGCTGGCTTGCTGACGGGGTCAAACCTGTATGACTATGAAAACACACTGGTTGTGCATCATTTGGACCAAGCGCTCAAAGCCAATGTGATGTTCAAACGCGACATTGATTACATCGTGAAAGAAGGCAAAATTATCATCATCGACGAATTTACCGGTCGGATGATGGACGGACGCCGCTGGTCGAACGGGCTTCACCAAGCCGTCGAGGCCAAAGAAGGCGTGGAGATTGAGCCAGAAAACCAGACGCTGGCGACCATTACATTCCAGAATTATTTCCGCATGTATCCAAAGCTGTCGGGCATGACGGGAACCGCCGCAACTGAGGCAGGCGAATTCCACGAGATTTACAAGCTCAACGTTGTTGAAATACCAACGAACCTGCCAGTCCAGCGTATTGACGAGGACGACCAGTTCTACAAAAACACGCAAGACAAATTCGGCGCAATCGCCAAGACGATCAAAGAAGCCAATGATCGTGGTCAGCCCGTTCTCGTGGGTACAGTATCCATTGAAAAATCGGAGCTGCTTTCGGAATTTTTGGAGAAGGAGGGCGTTAAGCATAGCGTCTTGAACGCACGCTTCCACGAAAGCGAAGCACGTATCGTTGCCCAAGCGGGACGTTTGGATAGTGTAACGATCGCCACCAACATGGCTGGCCGTGGAACGGATATTCAGCTTGGCGGTAACTTTGAATTCCGCCTCGAAGATGAATTACGCGACCTGCCCGAGGGGCAAGAACGTGAAGCCGCTATCGACGCGCTGAAGGCCGAAATTGCGGCCGAAAAAGCCAAGGTGATAGAGGCTGGCGGATTGTTCGTTCTTGCTACCGAGCGCCATGAAAGCCGCCGCATCGATAACCAGTTGCGCGGTCGTTCGGGACGACAGGGTGATCCAGGCCTTTCGCGTTTCTATCTGTCACTTGATGACGATCTGCTGCGCATTTTTGGTTCGGAGACTTTGTTCTCGCGGATGATGAACTCAAGCCTGGAAGACGGCGAAGCGATTGGCGGCAAGTGGCTATCGAAGGCAATCGAAACGGCGCAACGCAAGGTGGAAGCGCGTAACTACGACATTCGTAAGCAACTCGTTGAATATGACGATGTTATGAACGATCAACGCAAGGTTATCTATGATCAGCGCAGCGAGATCATGGATTCCGAAGGCGTCGATGATATCATTGAGGACATGCTTAACGACACCGTGAACACCCTTGTCGGCAATTACTGCCCCGAGGGTACCTATCCGGAACAATGGGACGTTGAGTCCCTTAAGCAAAAATGTGCTGAATTGCTTGGCCTTGCCCCAGATATTGATAGCTGGATACAGGAAGACGGACTTGATCCGGAAACCATTGAAAACCGTGTGTCTGAAATGGCCAATGCCAAGTTCAAAGCGAAGGGCGCTGTGCTTGACGAGGCCGTCTGGCGGCAGGTTGAAAAGAGTATATTGCTACAAACGCTTGATCATCACTGGAAAGAACATCTGTCCACTCTCGATGCCTTGCGTCAGGTTATTTATCTACGCGCCTACGCGCAGAAGAACCCAGTAAACGAGTATAAGCAAGAGGCCTTTGGTCTGTTTGAGCGGATGTTGTCCGCCATTCGTGAAGGTGTGACGAAGACGATCGCAACGAATGACTTCAGGGCCGAAGAAGAATTCGTTCCACCGGACTTGCCCGCATTGCCAGATTTTCTGACGACGCATATCGATCCTTTTACCGGTGAAGATAATAGCGACGACATTGATGCTGGTTCATCGGGGTTCGTCACGACAAAGATAGCGCGTCCAGCAATCGCTTCGGGATCAAACGACCCTTATGCTGGCAATCCGGACCTGCGGCGCAATGATCCGTGCCCATGTGGTTCGGGGCAGAAGTATAAGCACTGTCACGGCGCATATTGATGCAGCAATAAGGGAAGGGCGCAAATGCTCTGGTTAGCTGGCCTTTTTGCGGTTGTTGCTTTGGTCTACGCCTCGGTGGGCTTTGGCGGAGGCTCAACTTATACTGCCTTGCTGGCCTTATGGGGCGTTGATTATCGCCTGATCCCGGTCATTGCGCTTTTCTGCAATATCATCGTCGTTACAGGCGGCAGCATTCGTTTCGTGTGGGCTGGGCTTGTGTCATGGCCGCAGGTGCTACCTTTGCTTTTGATATCGGCGCCACTTGCATTTGCAGGGGGACTGGTGCCTTTAAAACAAGTCGTATTCTTAACAATATTGGGCGGGGCTTTGTTGGCGTCGTCTATCGCCCTCTTCATGCAAGCGGACAAGATGGCGCCGCGCAACGTATCCAAGCCGATGTTATTAGTTATTTCAGGCGGTGTTGGACTGCTCGCGGGTCTGTCGGGCATCGGTGGCGGCATATTCATGGCACCTGTCCTGCATCTCATCCGTTGGGCAGAGGCGCGCCGGATCGCGACATTTGCGTCGCTCTATATTCTGATAAACTCGGCCGCGGGGCTATTTGGCCAAATCATTAAATCGGGTGCGCAGGCGCTTGCCGAACCAGCGATGCAATATGGCCTGTTGCTTGGCGCGGTGTTGGTCGGAGGACAATTGGGTAGCCTGTTCGGTATGCGCTACCTATCACCGCAGCTATTGCGCACCTTAACCGCGTTGCTGGTGGGCTATGCGGCTTTGAGATTGCTGTGGCAGGCTTATGGTTCAGCCTAATGGCGCGACGGCTTTTTGAGCATCAGTGCCAAATGTTTTGACGGGGAACACTGGGCGCAGCCATTAGGCGCCACGGCGGGCATCTAGGCTCCAAGGCCCAGCGCCCAAGCCGGCGTAGCCTAGAAGCCCGGCCATGATGGCTAGGTTTTTCACGAAGTTTTGTAGCTCGTGGGCGGTCTGAAGTTCCCCCGGAGCAAGGGCCCAAAAGTTATGAATTACCACGGAAATGACCAGGGTGAGGCCTGCCAGCACAAAGGCGATGAGCTTTGTACGTAAGCCCAGAGCCAGTGCTAGGCCGCCGCCGATCTGAAGCACGATAGTGAGAGCTAGGAAGACGGGAACCAACACCATCCCCTTTTCTGCCATCAAGGCAGCCGTGCTGTCCCACCCGAGAATCTTACCTATGCCGGGAAGTATGAAGTAAAGCCCAAGGAGCACGCGGCCTGTGGTTGCAAGCAGCGGGTGGATAAATGTGGCCATGAACGGCGTCTTTGATTGTTGCATGTTGCGTATATGCTCCGCAGTGTTGACGTCAGATTGACGCAACTAGATATATCGGCGCTTGCAACTCCGCAAGCTTGCGGCATAATATCGACCAACCGAATGAACCCAAACACGCACCTGTTTTAAGCAGCGAACAGTCTCAAATTATCTGACGACGGTCACAATAATACATCTGAATAATACATAAGGATCAGTAATTTATGTTGCAATTTTTTAGATCCATTAGGTTTAAAATATTTGGCATATCTGTAGGCCTTCTGCTTATGATGCTTGGGACAACTATCTGGTCTGCACTGTTAACTGAACGGGTACATCGCCAGCTTAGAACGCTCGAGGAATCGATTTTTCCGCTTGCCCTGTCACTTTCCTCGTTAAAAACCATCGTTCAATCGCAGAAAACTACCGCTGATTATCTAACTAAGACACCGGACAAGGCGGCGACCGCAATATGTAAAAATGAGACTAAGGAGCAGTCAAAACACGCCAGAGAAGTTTTGACGCAGGCGAAGCAATATCTCATGAAAGGCAAAATATTTTCAGTGACGGAGACAAGCAAGCTTGCGCTGGCTCGGCTGGAACCAATGTTAGATGAGCTTACGTATCAGGAAAAACGTCTATTCCAGATGACCCTGGACGCATGCACGCTAACTGCAGATGCGGCTCAGATGGACAAAGCCAAACTTCAAGCTGATCAGGTCTTTCGGCACACCGATACCATGTCCATGGAAATTAATAATTTCGGAGAAACCGAATCACGGATCACTATCGAGAACCAGGAAATAGCGCTGAATGTAACTATTGCCATGATCAGCTTTGCCACATTGGTTGGCATTATGCTGGCGTTTCTGGTGTCGCGCGGACTGACGCGGCCAATAGTGAGCCTGCGGGCTGGTGCACGTGCGGTAGCCGCCGGCTTGCTGGATCAAGCCCATGTTAAGGTGACCTCGCATGACGAGATTGGTGACGTGACCCATGCCTTCAACGCTATGCTCGAGGACTTACGCGAGAAGGATCGGATCAAAGAAAAATTCGGACAATATGTAGATCCGCGGATCGTGGCGGGGCTCCTCGATGGTGCACAGCATTCGTCGGTCGGCGAAAAACAGATAGCAACCCTATTCTTCTCGGATATCGTTAAATTTTCTGCAATCGCTGAGCGACTAGCGCCAAGCACGCTTGTTGACCTTATGAATGCGTATTTTTCTGTTATGTCTCAGCCTATCCGTGAACATTCGGGTATCATCGACAAATATATTGGCGATGCCATCATGGCATTTTGGGTTCCTCCGTTCTCCGATCCCAATCGTCAGGCGGAATATGCCTGCCGCGCCGCACTCGAGCAGTTGGCGTTGCTTGATGCCTTCAACAGACGTGTCCCGGATATCGTCGGACTTCGCCGCGACGTACCTAGCGTCAATTTCAGGGTGGGATTATCGACAGGTGAGGTCGTGGTCGGAAGTGTGGGATCGGAAAGTGCCCGCAGCTTTACCGTGATGGGAGACACTGTAAATCAGGCATCGCGGTTGGAAGCTGTAAACAAAGTCTATGGCACCAATCTGTTAATTGACCATGAGACATACGCCGCAGCTGGATCAGCCATTGAAACCCGCTTAATCGATGAAATTAGGGTTGTAGGCCGAGATGAGCCGCTGCGGATCTATGAGCTTGCTGCTATGGCTGGTAATCTCGCTGTAGACAAAAGGGCCCTGTTCGACGTGTTTGCAGAAGGCCTTGAGCATTACAGACGCGCGGATTGGTCTAAGGCAGAAGTCGCATTTCAGGCGGCACTAGGACTTGCTCCGGATGATGGCCCTAGCCGCACATTGCTATCTCGCATTCCTGATTTGCGGCAATCACCCCCCACTGACTGGTCAGGTGTATGGCAAATGACATCAAAATAGAATTTCTTTAAATGACGCAGTATACAATCAGGCACCCTCCGGACTGCGCTACGATAGCTGCACCACTGTGAAGGGGCAGATCAGTTTCAAACATGCTTCAAATTCCGGTGAAAACTTGCGCCGCTAGCGGGTTGCTTCTTGGCGATAATCAATAATTTTAGTGTCCGCAATGAATAAGTCTAAAGCCCAAAATAGCAAAATTTATTTATATTACATTTAAATAGCTGATCTATACTAAGACCATATCAAACATGACCGCTAGCCGTCCCGTGGTATAAAGGAAGTAGCTACAGTAGGGCTATAAAGTTGCCAAATACGTAGATTTGGAATATAAAAGATCTTTATCAAGGTTAGACAGAATATGGGGGCAAGTCGGTGGGCGGAAATTTATTGAAGGCAGATAAATTCCCTCGCCGTTCGCGCTATTTCAACGTTCCAGCGCTGCAATATCTACAACAAGTGGTGAAAGCGAATATCAAATTTTCCAAACTTACTATCCTCACCGTGGTTCTGATTTTTGGTTTATCGTCATCTGAGATTGCCGCATCGCCGCAGCTTTCGTCGACGAGCGATCTTCAGCAATCTCCAAATCCGGACAAACCAATCGAGGCAGATGTTTCGTTTTTCATAGACAATCTATCAGACATCGATCTTAACTCTGGGAGTTACAAAATTGTTGGTCAGATGGTTGTCGAATGGCGGGATCCTCGTCTGGCTTTCACGCCCGATCCTTTCCATCCAAATCGTCCGCGCGAACTCAATGCCGATGCTGCCAGCGAATTATTAAGGCAAATCTGGCAGCCCGTTTTTGAAATCAGCAATGAAAGACAGGAACGCACAACCGGTGTTGTATCACTCACCGTTTGGCCGGACGGCCGAATTCGATATTATGAAAAGTTTGACAGCGTCCCCAATTTTCGGAGCAATCTCATTTTCTATCCTTACGGAACTATAGACCTAGATCTCGTTATGACCGGATTTTTGCAGAATCGCAGCGAGTTGGTTTACAATTTAAAGGCGTTTGAGTTCCAAGACCGCACTAAACCCGATGACTTTATTCACGGCCACTGGTCATTCATCAGTATGGACGCTGAGGAACTTCCCGCCAAACGGTCAGATGACCGTTCAGTCGACTATTCACAAATTCATTTTAAGGTGAAATTGGACCACGAATCGATCCAAGCGGGCGCCCTGATGATTTTCGTTCCGCTCATTGTGATATTTATAGCGACATCTTGCCTGCTTTGGCTCGATCACGCCCATTCCGGACCGCGACTTGAGGGCACAATTGCTCTTATTTTGACTACTGTCGCGCTAAAATATGCTCTGTCGGAGGAAATTCCTTCTCTGCGTTACATGACGATGACCGATTTGTTGATGATCGAGACCATCGTCCTCATTCTTGTGAGCTTCGTATTATCTGTGATATATTTCTGGTTGCATGAAGAGAGGTCGCAGCTAGTTGCGGATAAATTCAACCAGATCGTTCGGGTTTTTTATCCGATTGCATGTGTCTCAGTTCTCGCAGTATCAATTTTTGTATTTTCACTCGTATCCAAAACTTAGGGCTAAATGTTTTGACGGCGTACAGATGGGTATAGATCCGGTGTCTAGAAGCCATACTGGAGTTATAAAAAATCCTAATATCTCGCTGTCGTGCTAAAGGCACTGCGCGTAAATTTAAAAAGTGGGGGAGTTTAAAGCCATGAAAATCGACAAAGCAGGCCCGTATTATTTTGCCGCTATTCTATCGTTGTGTCACCCTGCTCAAGCTTTCGCTGGCGAGAGACGAACATCTGAAATTCGGGCCGAAAGCCTCGCAGACTTCAACTACGAGCCGAAGAAAATCCGCGACAGTCTGGATGCGGCATTGATGAAGGATCCCAATAGCTTTAGCCTAAATTTCTTGAGCGGTTTAGTCTACGATGCCCAGTCCACATCGGGAAGCGAAGGGCGCGAGCTGGCGCGGGTCGGTTACTTCGCCACCTTGCGATCTGACCCCACATATTGGCCGGCCAATTTCCAACTAGGGCTTCTGGCTCTAGAGGATAAAGATGCAGTTTCGGCTAAGAGCTTCTTTATCGCTGCAGCGTTTTACGCACCCAATCAACCGCAAGTTTTTTACGGATTGGCCCGGGCTGCCTATTGTGCCGGAGATATAGCCAATGCCGCCACAGCTCTGAAACGCGCTATGGAGCTCGGCTCGCCCAAAGAAACAGACGAATTGGTCACGGCAACCCTGGTCGCTGCAGCCACAGGCGATCAAGACAACGCTGAAAAATGGTTTGACGCCCTCTCGACTGGCGCAAAGCAAGCTCGAGATAGCTATCTACAAAATCGTATGCTTGATCTGTTGGGTTCTTCATCACGCAACACCGCAAGTTTAGAAGCAGTCTCTTTGGTTACACCACCTGTAGCGCTCCCCCCCGCAGCGGTAGCGCGCCGCAAGATGGCCATTGTTGATGTCGTTATTATTCGCCGTGAAGAATCAAAAGTCAGTGGCAGCGGCGTAAACTTGATGGACGCCCTGTCGCTGCAATTCGGCAGTACGCTGATTAATTCCGAGCGCAGCCGTGTTTTTGATAGACAGGCTAGCAGCGTCATTTCAGATACCGTGACAACAATTAACAATCTCAACCTGACCGTGCCAGCTGTCACCTATTCGCTTAACATTGCTAATGCGGGTGGGGGGAATTCATCAATACAGGCCCGCCCCACTATTCTGGTTTATGATGGCGAGACGTCGAAGCTATTTTCGGGAGGCACACTAACCTATGCGGCGGGTGGATCATTCAGTGCCCAATCGTTCACCAAAGAGGTAGGCTTAACGCTCTCAGTGACGCCAAAATTCACGACTGAAGGTATAATCACACTGAAAATATCGGCTGGCTTGGAAACTTTTGATAGAGGAGCAGCAGGTACATTCAAAGAGGCATTACAAACAGAGAAATCCTCGACTGATTTAACCGCCGACTTGCGGTATGGTGATACTGTCGTCGTCTCGAGTGCGAATTTTAGCGAACTGCAAGCGACTAATAGCGGCGTGCCAGTACTTGGGGATGTGCCCATTTTAGGGAACCTCTTTAAGAGACGTTTAAATACTTTTGCTTCAAACGATCTACTGATTTTACTATCTGTCCGCCGCGAGGTTGGGGGGGCTGAAACAGGGAGCCCAGAAGAAATTCAGAACGTGAGTTTGATGGCGGGCCGTCTATGGAAAAAGCTAGCGATCGCGCAACCCGAAGCCTTGTCAAAACGGGATCCAGAGCCCCATCGCCAATATTACACTTTGGAAAACCCTGGGCGCGGCTTCAGTAAGGCTTATATAAATGCAATTGGCATGAGCGATTTTGTTATCAAGTAAAGATTAGCATTAGCCTGCCGCGGCAAGGGCCCTGGAGTGCGACATTTTGTTGCTGCTATGACTTCTTGATTGTGTCGATGCCTGCTAGAATTTTAGCCGCGGGTGCCGGCTGGGAAGGGCAGCATGTAATTTGCAATTACGGCCTACTTTTCTTTAGCAAGCTAAAAAATGAGGTTCGTAACCGTTGCGGCACGTCGCGCTAGTCCTGTTCCAGGATCCTAATTGCCTTTATAGTTTGTAGATAGATTTTGTTCGTTAAGCCATACAACAGCACGCTAAAAAGAAGCATCGGCACAGATATAATAAGGATAGCCCAAAGTAGGCTTTGGGGCTCCTGGCCAAAGTAATCGGAGAGTGCTCCCACCAAAAGTGGTCCGGGTATGCCTACTAGGCTGACAATGAGCGCATTAATGCCAAATATTTTTCCTCGGATCCCAGGTGACGACATATCTTGAACCATATTATTGAAACTGGCTGTGCCAAATGTTGCCAGTAAATTCTGCATGCCAAAAATAATCATCACAACCCAAACAGTTTCAGCTGCAAGTAAAGGCACATAAAGTAGTGCAACGCCACACATCGAAAACTGAAAAATATATCGCGGCGCGATGGGGCCCAGAAAATGATAAAACTTTTTAATCGCTACGAGGCCAAACAAAATCCCAATTAAATCCGCTATACCAATGACCAAACCAAAACGAATGCCGAGATCAGCTGGGCTAATTCCAAAGTGCCTTACCAAGTAAATTGGAACCCAGACCATAGTAGCTGTGGCGGCGATTAAAAAGCCCGCGTTAGCAACATTAAAGGATATCAGGGTTTTCCAATGATCCCGCCAATAGGGTTTTAGGTCAGAAAGGTCGGTAAAGGACTTCTGATCGGTCTGCCGCTCGTCTTTCCCGAGCACAAGCGTTAGAAGTGCGAGTGGTATACCAAGCAGGCCAGTTACCACCATCGCTACACGCCAATCGGAGGCTCCCTGCCAGAAAGATGCAATGTAGGTGAGATTATTGGCGGATTGATGCAGCAATACTCCACCCAAGAAGGAACCGATGCCGGTGGTTAAACCAGCCGCTGCAAAATATACCAAGTTTGCGTTAATACGGTCCCCATGCCTGTAACGGTCTGCGATTACCGAATTGGAAATCGGTCCTAAACTAGTCTCGGCGGACGCTATTACGGCAACGCTTATTAATAGAGTTACATATCCCGCGGCCACTCCATAACTTGCCGTTGCAATTGACCAGATCAAAATGCTGACAAAGAGAAATTTGTGTCGGTCAACCCTGTCGGTTATTTGGCCGAGAAGCGGACTTATAATGGCGACTATAACGCCCAATATGCTAAAAATCCCACCGAGTTGGGTGTCGCTCAGACCGAATTCCACCTTCACGGGCTGCGCAATAAGGCCAACCAGCTGTTTGTTAATGCTAGCAATGATCGTTACAATCACGATGACACTTACGGGCAGCCACTTGCCTAAATGACGAAATTTGTCTGCAAAAGAACGCAACATAATGAACTCGCTAAGCTGGGCGCCAAACTTAAGGGGTGGCGATGTGGGTCGCTGGCACCCATCGTTGGATGGGGATGCGTGCCAGTCGACGACGTCAGGGACATTTGTGCCAGAAACGCGGCAAGCACTAAAAACCTAGAAGCTGCGCTTAAACTCTAAACCAAAGTTACGCGGACGCAGATAGTTTGAATATGTATAAAGTGGCGGATTAGGGGGATACTTTGCCACTGTGTCATCACGATCGAAGACGTTGTCCACAAATAGCGTTAGGGCGCCCCAATTTCCCTTCACCCCGCTAGATAGAAACAACTGGCTCGTGGGCTGATTGGTGTAGCCAGGAGTGTTGGCAGGGTCAGAATAGGTTTTTGAAGCCCAGCGATAGCGCCCATCAAAATCAATCTGAATGTCTGAAGATAGGGTAACCTCGTAATGAATTGCGGCGGTTATCTTGTTCTTGGCATTGAGCGGAAGATCACTGCCCGAACTCACAATGATACGGCCAAGTCTATCTTTCACGTCGCCGTCTATCGCCGCATTGCTATAAGCATATGTAAGGCCTAAATTCAGCGATGGGGTAATGTCTGCGCTTACTTCGAGTTCTACGCCGTCTGTCTTTGCCGTGCCGACATTGCGGACGTACGTAAATACGCCGTCGTCGGTGCGGAACGGCAACTGCAGGTCGCTCCAATCGTTATGATAGGCATATAAATTGATTGTCCAGCCAGCGAATGGCGAAGTCTTCAACCCAATTTCAAAGGCATTAAGAGAATCTGGTCCAAATTGCTTTGTTGCGTAGGGGTAAGTCGACAGTGGGGCGGTATTTGCTCCGCCACTGCGAAAGCCCTTTGAGTATTTTGCAAAGATCAAGGCGCTGGGAGAAATCTTGTAGGTAAGGCCAATTTTAGGTGATGTTGCATGTGAACTATCATCCCCGGACTGGACTGTGCCCGCTGGAGGGAAACCTAACGGAAATGCGGATCCACGAACTTGATTTAAGCTGAAGGTCTTGTTGTCCTTAAAGTATCGAAGTCCCGCCTGTACCGAGAGCTTTTGCGTAAGGGCGTAATCAATGTCTCCGAATACCGCCCACGCATCTCCCTCTTGGTCACTATGTGATAAAGGACTGTCGATGGTTTGTATTGCTGGAACGTTGAAAATAAAACCTTCTTCAACCGTGCGCGTCTCGCGCTTAAAGTAGCTGCCAATAGTCCAGTTTAGAGCATTGGTGCCGTTTGAAACGAGACGGATTTCTTGGCTAAACGCATGGCTGCGCACCCGATAGATTGACTGCGCAGTCGCTCCAGGTACAAAGCTAGGTGGAAAAGCTGCCGGTACAATAGTTGTCAAATCCCGAGCAGTATCGAAGCTTGACGTGGTAAGAGATGACGCTGACACAAGAGTTGCTGGCCCCGTATCGTAATTGATTGTCAGCGCGCCAACATCAAGTTTGCCTTCAGACGGTGACAGGCCACCAACAGGTCCAACGCCGAACTGTGCTGCTACGGTCCTAGGATTGAGTTCGTCGCGGCTGGTCGAAACAAAGTCTCGAATTTTGCTGCGGCCGATTTGATAAAATAAATCTAGAGTGAAATCAGTACTCGGCGTATAACGCAGTGCGAACCGACCATCGCTCAGCTTGGACGTATTGCTATCCTTGACTTCAATATCAGGAATATCAATCCAGCCGGGCAGATCGCGATATCCTCCTGCTACCGACACGGCGAGAACGTCCTTAATGATCGGGACATTTGCGTTGATTTGCGCTGCATAGCCTTCGCCGCCACCCTTAGTGGAATAGGCACCCAGCTTAGCGCGACCAAAGAACTTTTGGCTATCGGGCTTGCGTGTGATCACGCGCAGCGTGCCCCCTTCAGACCCTTCTCCAAATAACGTACCTTGAGGCCCACGCAACACTTCAACTCGCTCGATATCAGCAAGCGCGACTTCAGGCATATATCCAGGCACATAAGACATGGCTGTCTCGTCAATGTAAAACCCGTTGACCGAAGCGGACTGATTGCTGCTCGAAAGATCGCTGGCGCCGCGGATCGTCAGGCGCAAAGCCCCAGGGTTGGCAGCCAATATCGTAACGCCCGCAATGCTGTTACCAAGCTCTTGTAACGACGATATTCCCTGACGTTCTATCGACGCGCCACTGACGGCAACAAGGCTGATAGGAACGTCCTGCGCGTTTTGCTCGCGCTTCTGTGCGGTCACGATTATAACCGCCGAATTGTCGACTTCTGTATCCGCAATTTGGGCGGTCGAAATAGCCTGAGCCATAGCGGGATCTCCGCAGACTAGCACTGCCATTGCCACTGAGCTTAGCATAAAATGCTTGATTGAAATTGTTACCATGATTTGCTTCCTTGTATTTCTATTGGTCTAAAATTATTTGAGCAAGGTTCCCAGGCTGCGTCGCCAGCGCTTAAGAGAACAAACGGATTGTTAGTTGGAGGGAATGTCAGTTCCCGGCGCGCTGCTTGGTCGGCCTAGATCAATGCCTCTGCCTCCGACAGCTTTGCCTGCACCTGTTTTGGGATTAGTTTTTGCGGCCGGTGTCCGCCGCGCTGCAGTTGCCTCGTCTGTATTCAAAATGAGAGGTAGGCCATCTTTTCCTCCGATGATGACTGTTTTGGCATTTTCGGATGTAGCTAAACTGAGTGTCGCTTCAATACCGCGCCACTTGAGATAATTTGGTGAAATTCCAGCCTGCACCTTCTGTTGAAAACGCGCTATCCCATCGGCCTCAATTTCTTTGCGCATACTTTCCATACGTTCGCGGTCTAAGCGAAAGACATATTCTTCTTTTAACTGTTCTTGCTCTTGTTTTTTCTCAATCGCCGTCGCGACGCGTGCAGGCAAGACAATGTTGTTAATCAACACATCTAGGAGTTCAATCACCGGCTTGTATTGGTCTGGTCTGCCTTGCTCAGCGATGCTTCGGTTACGGCGCCCAAGCACGATGGCACCTTCGGGCGGCTCAGGGTCCGCTCGACTTTCAATTAGGTTGTGGAATTTCGGATCGACAACCCTTGCGAATATGCGTTCCTGAATTGCGTTACGTGCGGGACCATAGACGTCATGAACCGTGAATTTGGAGACTTCTGACCTTACAACTGTAGCGATAGCAGGCGCGATTAATTTCTCTTTATAGTTTGGACCGATGGTCCTGTGGACCAATCCCACTTTTGATGGGTGAATACGGAAACGGTAAGTAATTTTTAGCTTTACGTTGAGGCCTTCCGCGGTGACCCCATCAAAGGTGTCGTGTGCGATCAATAGTCGCGTGTCATATAAAGTGACGGTGTTGATAGGTGCAACGATGCGGACGCCTTCGAGGAGGACGCCAAATGGGTCCGTTCCGCCGAACAGAGGCCGCCATATTGCTCCAACATGGCCGGCCGGAACGCGGACGAGAAAAAGAGGCCCCAGCAACACGAGCAAAAAAACGCTCAAAAGCGTTCTCAATACGATCTTATATTTATGTCTGCGGAAATACGCTCGCGGATTCAGTTTGCGAAAAAACGCAAGAAGCCTTGCCTTAAATCCGCTCTCTTCGGGTTCAGGTAGGATAGCCTCAGACGAGACTGTGTACGTCATTTCTGTAATGCCTGCTCACGCTCCAAAGCCTTTAAACCACGAGCATTTGGCACCGATGTACGGGTTATCAAAAGCATGAAGACGCCGACGAGCGGAGACAGAACTACCGACAATATCAAGAAGAGTAAAAAACCACCCTTACGATCAATTGCCATAAACCCTACCAGCAGGCAGAGAACTAAATATATGGCTATTGCCAACATAACTGACCCCCCCCTCGTAACTGAACAATCCGAACACCCGCGGAAGGTAGATCGGATTGCACCGGTAATTTACGCGGCTAGAGCCTCAGTGTTCTCAACCGAAGCTTGTTTTTTCCTTGAAAGCTTAGCTTTGGCGGCCCTGAATTCAGAGTTGAAAGTAGCGCGCAGTTGAGCCAGGCCCAATTCGTCAAGGCTGCCACCAGCGTCCAGATGATCAGCCAGTGCGTTGCCCAGTGTCAGGGTTGTTAGGCCCGCAATAGATGGCAGCGTCACAGCGCCAACGATAGTGCCCACAACAGGGATCATCTTGAATATCGAACTCAGTCCACCGCCCAAAAGAACGGGAGCCACTCCACCGACCGTCGTGCTGACAATCGCGCGAACCCGATCCTTGGAGAGGTCTAAGCCGTAAATTTTTGCCACACTGCGGATCATCAAAAACTGTGATGTGCCGATTGCAGTAATATCTAGCGCAGGTATCGGAATGATGCCGAAGCCTGCCGATGCAGCAGAATAACGCTTGATTGATTTTGAAGCCTGCTCGCGGCGAGATAATTCTGGTGATCCGGCGTTAGTATCATTTGCAGCCATTTCAGGCAGTGTATCCGCACTTTCTTTTTTTTCTGTCATAATAAACCCCCGTGAAAGATTGAAAAAATGAACCATGGATTGAATTTTCCTTACACGAATTTTATACACTTTCTATGCCATTTCTGCTCTAATATAAAATTAATATTTTTTGACATTTTAAATTGACTTTTACAAAGCTTTCCATGCTCAAGTAGTTATCGGAGACTATATTGTTGAAAGCTAGGCTGGACCAATGCACTTATTTGATATCCTGAAACGTGACTCGGACATCTTTGGAAGGCAGCTTTTGGGGCTAGCTGCCATTTCGGGATTCGCAAGCGCCGCTATTCTGGCGATCATCAACATGGCGGTCCAAAAGACCGATGGCCAAAACATACAGTCGACAGAAGGTGTTGACGTCAGCTGGCGGAGCGTTGTTCTCTTTGCGCTGGCAATTGGCATTTATATCGCATCGCAACAGCGGTTAATGGAGGATGCTTGTCGCAAGGTAGAAGATATTCTTGATAAGCTTCGTATGCGCCTCGTTGAAGCCGCTCGGTCTGCTGAACTTCTCGAAATCGAAAAAATTGGACGAACTTCTATTTATGCAGCACTCAGTCGCGAAGCGCAGGTGATTTCTCAATCGACCCCTATGCTGATAATAGCAATCCAGTCTGCCATTCTGGTCATATGTTCAATGATATACATGGCGTATCTGTCGACAACGGCATTCGTGCTGGCGACTACCTTTACTGTTACTGCCGCAATCTTCCATCTCTCGCGTTCTAAAGAGGTTGCTACCCAGCTGCATGAGACTGCGATGAGAGAGAACCAGCTGATCTCAGGCTTTTCTGACATCCTTGAAGGCTTTAGAGAGATCAAACTGAATGCGCAGAAGTCTAACGACATATCTGCAAATGTTTCTCGACTGTCGGGAATGGTGTCGGCAATTCGGGTAAAGACACAGTCGCTTCAGGCGCACGACTTCGTTTGGTCGACGGTCACTTTTTTTGTCCTTACAGGTTTGATGGCATTTGCAGTGCCTATGCTGTCGACTGTTAGTCTTGAAACTGTCGCGATGACGACCACTGCCACGTTATTTCTTATCGGTCCGGTATCAAGCATAGTCGGAAGCCTGCCGGTATTTGCGCAAGCCAACGCCGCTGCTGAGCGTATACTTGCGCTTGAAGAAAGCCTTCAAAACTTGTCGTCGCCGTCGGACGAAATGTTGTTAGAGGGGCGGTTTTCAGGTTTTAAAGCTATCCAATTGAACGCAGTTCAATTCAGCCACAAATCAGCAGGCGGAGAAGCGGGGTTTGAAATTGGGCCCATTAGTCTGAATGTAGAACGCGGATCGACTGTTTTCATAACAGGCGGAAATGGTTCAGGAAAAACTAGTTTTCTCTATTTGCTATTGAGCCTTTATCCCACCGCGTATGGCACAATTAGCGTAGATGGGACGACCATCGGCACAACCAACATTCATGCGTACCGAAACCTGTTTTCGACTATTTTCTCGGACAATCATCTATTTGAAGAGCTTTATGGGGTCGAACATTATGATCCCGACGAGGCAAAGCATTTATTCGAACTTCTCGAGATGGACCATAAAGTAGCACTGGAGGGACGCCGGTTTAGTTCGCTTAAATTATCGACTGGACAAAAGAAGCGCGTGGCGATGATTGCTGCGATTTTGGAAAAACGTCCGGTGTGCGTTTTTGACGAATGGGCTGCCGATCAAGACCCACATTTCCGTGAGAAATTCTACAGGGTTATCCTGCCTTATCTTAAGGCGGCGGGTATCACAGTCATCGCGATCACCCACGACGACAAGTATTTTGATGTGGCCGATATTCGCATGCACATGGCTGATGGCAAGCTGACATTCGTTGACGCCGAGCGTAGCGCGTCTCGAAAAATCGCGTAGATTGCTTCTGAGCACTATTCGCGATAGCTAACGACAGTTGCGAAAGGCCCTCATAATGCGGCATACCTGCCACCGCTGCTCAACATTATACCCCAGACTAGGACGGCATTCGGCTAATTTACGCAACCATTAGTACCAAAGGTTCTACCGATGGACAGTTCTGATACACTGCCCGTTGGGGTACGGTATTACCGGAACGGGCTGTTATTGTTTTGGAGCTACAGAGAGGGGCATCCCCTTGGTACCGGCATAGAAAACGATCAGAACTACCGGGTTGTCTCCAGTGCGCCCGCGGTGATTGATATCGACCATCTCCGGAAGCACGTCGCCGGCTTGGATAGTTTTAGACTGGCCGCCTTCGCGTTGCTCTACCGTCAATTCACCGGACAGGACATAGGCCACGTTGGGCATCGGATGAGTATGCCAGGGCAATTCGGTGCGAGGCGGTATGGTGATTTTTAAGGTGGTCAGTTCAGGCGTGCCATCGGGATAGCGCGTATAGGCAGTTCCATCCCAAGAGCTCGTGCTTTGCAGCAGCACTTCGCTGGTTACCGTTGGCGTATCGGCGGCGAGGACCGCCCCACTAGCCAGCAACGGGGCAGCAAATAGAAAAGACGCGACGCGCAGATATAGCATAAAGTTACTCCCGATTTAACAGACCAATGTCGATCGGGGCTACCACACTCTGTCAATATGTCTCAATTATTCCTCGCCACATTGAGAGTAGCGACAGACTACCGAGTATCGGCGATTGCAACACCGCAAGCTCGCCGCTTAATATCAGCCCAGCTAATGAGGCCAATGTTCCGCTAATTTACGCAGCTATCAGTGCCACATATTCTGACGACAGACAGGGTGCCATCGCTGCTAACGGGGATAAGGGATGACGGAAGGTCGGTTCTAAAGCGAACTTTCCCTACGCTTTACCCACAGCGGCTTCAGCCGCGGCAATTTCCGCCGCACGCGCAGCAATCCGGTCACCAATCGGCGGGCCCTTGAAACGACGATTTTCGATGCCGAACCAGGCGATTGCGGTAAGCAAGCCGATAACCCCCACAACCTTTAATGCGAGGTCATTTGGCGGCTGGACACCGACATAGAAGACCACAGCAGCAATCCCGATGCAGAAAACCGCAATGACGCGGAATGCCGGCCCCATGTCCCACGGGCCCATTTTCGTCCAGCTATTGCCATAGGCAAAAAGGCCCGCCGCAATTGGCATCGTATAGGAAAGATAAAGCGCGATTGAGGTTACCGAAACGGCAACCGAATAGGCGCCGGCGAATGCGGTGAACCCCACAGCTAGCGCGGCACTTGTCCAGATTGCGTGAACAGGCGTCCGGTGCTTCCGGTTGACGGTTCGAAGGTATTTTGATCCCGGCAAACCATCGTCACGCGCAAAGGCGAAGGTCATTCGCGAGGCCGATGTCACCGTGGCTAAGCCACAGATGAACTGGGCCAAAAGGATGATGGCATAAAGAAAGTACTTTAGCTTAGCCGGGATCGTTGAGTCCATGACATAGAAGAACACGTTCCAGCCCTGCTTGGCTGCCTCTTCCATGTCGGGAATGGCGAGAACAAAGGCGCTTGAGAAAAGCCACGCAAACAGCGCGGCCCAGACCACCGAATGGATAATCGCCGTGGGCACCTTCTTTGCCGCGCCTACGGTTTCTTCGGAAGTATGCGCCGACGCGTCATAACCCGTCAGCGTGTAGATCGGCAGCAACAGCCCAAGGAAGAAGATTAGCACGATCGAGCTGGTTTGGGGCCAAACATTACCGCCCGCTGCGCCCGAATAGTTTGTGAAAGTCCACAAACGGCTGAAGTCATGCGACGGAGCGTAGGCAAGCAGCGCCACCGTAAGTAGAACCGCGCCGCCCAAAATCAAATATCCTGAAAGGTCGGTTAGCTTGGTCGTCACCTGAATCCCGAGATGGTTTATAATCGCCTGAATGCCTGTCATCACGATAAGAAAGATCAGTTGCGACCAATAACCTAGCTCAATGCCGAAGAAAGATCCGAAAGAGCCAACAAAGAAGTTGAACGTACCGACGTTGATCGCCGCAAGCACCGTTATGAGCCCGATCAGGTTGAGCCATGCGGTAAGCCAGCCCCAGAAGCGTCCCCCAAGGATAGAGCTCCAGTGGTACAGGCCACCTGCGGTTGGAAACGCTGAAGAAAGCTGGGCCATTCCCAGTGCGAACATGAGAGCGGCTAAGCCGCCGACGATCCACCCTATTCCAAGTGCAGCGCCACCGGCGCCGCTCGTCCCTTGTCCAAGGGAGTTGATGCCGCCAGAGAGGATGCAAATGATAGAAAAGGAAATTGCAAAATTGGAAAAATGTCCCATTCGTCGGGAAAGTTCCTGCGCGTAGCCCATATCGTGCAGCGTCTTCACATCAGCGGCGTGATGCGTAGCCCCCGTATTTGACATTTCTCGCCCCCTTTTATTTTTTTCTTACTCAAACTCTGCCGCTTGGGTAACCCCTATTGACAAAACGTTAGGCTTTGACCGGTGGTTAAATTAGCGGAGCGTTGGTCTCATCTGCTCGGTTGATATTAGGCGGCAAGCCTGTAGTTTCGCAAGCGCCGCTCCTAATCTTGCTGAACGGTCGTTGTTTGGACGTCATCTAAGCAAAGTTGAGGCCGACAGAAATGCAGCTAACTGGACGTTAAGAGTAATATGCAAGAGGGAACTGTCGATCCATCAACCAGAATAGGGGGAAGCCTTAACTTCGATATAAGTGTATCCAAAGTGTATACTGGATATCTCAAAACAAATAATATATATATTATTCAATGATATAAATGGCATATTTGGCTCCCCGGGAGGGATTCGAACCCCCGACCAATTGATTAACAGTCAATTTTTTGACTTCCGATGGTGTCCGAAAATATCCATAAAGTAAAGTAAATAGGTTATTTTTTCTCTTATGAAGTCCGAATCAATCCGATAGTATTGACCCATTCTGTTACCCATGTTACCCAGAAGTTACCCGCTGTTATGTCAGTTGGGCGACCCGCCAACGGGCGCTAACCCCAAGGCTGGCCCAACCAAATGGATCCTTAGGAGATCAATGTGACGGAAGCTAACGGGACTATGGCCAGTGAGTGAACCTGTTACCCTTACTGATGCTAAAATTGCGGGACTGAGGCCACCTGAGCGCGGACGTGTCGAAATCATCGACAAGGTTGTGCCGGGACTGCGGGTCCGCATAGGGCCAAGCGGTATGGTGTCGTTCATTGTCCGTAAGCGTGTTGGCGGTTCAATCAAGAACGTGACGTTAGGCCGATACGGGCCACGTTTTACACTTGCGGACGCGCGTAAGTCAGCGCGAACGGCACTGAGCGACTTAACGGCAGGGAAAAAGGTTGTACCCGCCAAGCGAGACTCCTTAACCATCAAATCGCTGTGGGCTGAATACGTGCTTACAAAAGCGAAGCTTCGGTCACATCACGAAATTATACGCATCGGCGAAAAGCACGTACTGCCCGAACTGGGCGACCGGATGGCGGATGCAGTTACACGGGGCGAAGTCACCCGTTTCATTGATGGCATTAAAGCTCCAGTGATGGCGCGGCTTGTTCATGCGCAGCTATCGGCGTTTTACACTTGGGCATTGCCTAGGCTCGACAAGCTTGATTCCAACCCATGCCGCGATGCAGGGCGACCTTCTAAACCAAAAGCGCGTGATCGCGTTCTGACTGAAACCGAACTAGCCACACTATGGCGTGTTGCGGATGCACAAGCTGAACCATGGCGATCTGCAGTTCATTTAATCATATTGACCGGCCAGCGTAAGTCAGAGGTATTTGAGGCAAGGCGCGGTGAATTTGATCTAGGGGCGGGCGTTTGGACCATTCCAGCCGAGCGGGCCAAGAACGAAGAAACGCATATTGTGCCATTGTCCGCATCCGCTGGGGTCGTTTTAGAAGGTATTGCAGAGATTGAGGGCAGTAAGATGCTATTCCCCGCAAAGGGCAACCCTGACAAGCCCGCCAGCGGCATTGGGAAGGCCGTCGAGCGCATGCGGGCAGGGCTAAGGGCAGAGCTTGGCGATGACGTGCCGCAATGGTCTCTGCATGACATACGGCGCACCGTGGCGACGGGGCTGCAGCGGCTGGGTATTAGGTTCGAAGTAACTGAAGCTGTCCTGAACCATGTCAGCGGCAGCAAGGGCGGGATTGCCGGTGTTTATCAGCGGCATAATTGGGCAGATGAAAAGCGAGCAGCGCTAGACGCATGGGCGGCAGAACTGCAGCGCATTTTGCAGGGCGCAAAGGCTGATAACGTTGTAAAGTTGCGAGTTTGATATGGAACTTGAACAATTCGTCGAACGACAGATTGAGGAATGTGGCATCAAGTTCGAAGGCGGCGACTTTCGGCAGCTTATCCATGCATTCCGATGGTGCACAATGTATTCGAAGCCTTTGCCAGAGTGGATTGCTGACGTAGCTTTACAGGCTTTGCAATTCAAGCTCGAGAACGGCGGCGCAGCGGGCAGAGGCAAGACTGGAGGGCACAAGGCGCAGATTGCGCGTGATGCTGTCCACAGGGAGCGCCACAGGGTCGCAGCGTGGCAGCTTGATCGGCGCAGAATTGTAGGCGGCAATCGGGCTGACGCTTTCGAACGCGCTAGCGAATACCTAGTTGGAAAATTTGCGCAGGGCAGCGCCGATGTGATTGAAAAAAGCTATGATAAGATCGCTAAGCAATTCGCCTCCGTTAAAAACTACTAATTAACGGTGGCGGCAGCGCCGTAAACTTCCGACTATTCTTAGGGTCGTCCGAAAAGGAGTGACCCTAATGAACGATTTGTTACGGAAGAAGGATGTTCTCGGCTGTACTGGTCTTAGCGGATCCACGTTGTACGAACTTATGGCAGCGGGCAAGTTTCCTAAGCCCGTTAAGATTTCTAATCGCTGCGTGGCATGGCCTGCAAATGAAGTCGAAGCTTGGATTGCTGCACGCATCGCCGAGCGGGAGTTGGCACAATGAAAAAGCAAAACCCGCGTCACGGGGGTGACACGGGCTGCGAATTTGATCGGCAGATGATGCAGCGCAGCCTACAAACAACACCGTAAAAAAGCAAGACAAAAGGGCGCGTTATGCGGGCCTAACCTTGTCGCTGTTCATGTTTCGCAATGCCACCAGCGGGGTTTGCAAATGATGATCGACATCCACTCAATCGCGAAAGCTTACGGCGGAGATGTTTGCGGCAATACCGCAACGGTTCCAACGCCTGGGCACAGCCCGAAAGATCGCGGGACGGTCATAACAATCAGTCCAGATGCACCAGACGGATTAGTCATTCACTCGTTCAATGGTGGCAATCCATTGGCGATGAAAGACCAATTGCGGCGCGATGGCTTGATGCCGGAATGGAAACCAAAGGAAACCAAAATGCGGTTTGGACCTTCTACTCAAACACCTGCAGCGCCATTTCAACCAACAAGCGTGTTCGAATATTTTACGATTGATGGTCACAACCGATACAACAAGGTTCGGACCGACCGCGCTGACGGCAACAAGACGTTCATGTACAAGCATCAGGTTAATGGTGTCTGGACGAACGGACGCGGCGGTGATGCATTGCTTTATCGCTTGCTCGACATTGTCGCAAAGCCGGATGCCGTTGTTTACATGGCAGAGGGTGAACGCAAAGCGGACAAGCTGGCGCATTGGGGGCTATTGGCAACATCGTCAAAAGACCTTCCGAATGACCTTTCTGCTTACATGCGGGGTCGCACAGTCGTTATACTGCCTGACAATGACAAGCAGGGCGCAGATATCGCTGACAAGGCTCTAAAGGCCTTGAAAGAGGTTGGAGCGCATGCGTTTATTGTTAAACTGCCAAGGTTGCCGGCCAAAGGCGATATAATTGACTGGGACGGCAATGCGGCTGAACTCGCCGAACTAGCAAAACGCGCATTTAATGGCGGCGCAAAGACAACCACAAAACACAAATATCAGACTGGCATTTCAGCAAGCGCGCTGATGCAAAAGACTTTTGCCGAAATCCGCTACATTATCCCAGGATATGTTGCTGAAGGCCTAACCTTGCTGGCTGGAGCGCCCAAGGTTGGTAAATCGTGGATGACCTTGGGGTGGGCTTTAAGCGTTGCAGGTGAACGTCCTACATTCGGCTCTATCTGTCCTGATGGTGGCGATGTTCTGTATTTGGCTTTGGAGGACAACGAGCGGCGACTGCAAAAGCGTCTAAAGCAGATGGCTGTAGGAGCCGTTCCAGATCGCCTGACACTGATTACGGAATGGCCATCGCTTGATGAAGGCTGTGTGGAGCAAATAGCCCATTGGATTGCAGGCGTCCCAAAACCGCGCATGGTTATTGTCGATGTTCTGGCCAGAGTTCGCGGCGCGGTGGCTGGCAAAGAAACAGCATATGATGGAGACTACCGCCTGATATCCGGCTTGCAGCGGCTTGCTGGGCAGCATGGCATCGCAATCGTCATGGTTCACCACACGCGCAAGATGGACGCTGACGACCCATTTGATGCCGTTAGCGGCACTCGAGGCCTAACCGGCGCAGCCGATACCGTCCTTGTCTTAAAAGCGGACACCGGAACCGGACAAATGATGCTCTATGGCAGGGGCAGAGACATCGAGGAAATAGAGACATGTGTCCGCTTTGAAGCGGACAACGGGACATGGAATATCGTTGGACCGGCGCATGAAATCGCGCGCAGCGATGAGCGGCAACCTATATTAGATTTATTAAGAAAAGCCAACAAACCACTGTCACCAATTGAAATTTCTGAAATCACAGGCCGCAAACGCGATACGATACGCAAGACCATGATGCGTATGGCAGTGGCAGGTGAAATCACAAAATTCAGCCGAGGCCTATATGGGTGTCACACGTGTCACATTGTCCCTTCTATCGATCCAAGCGGACAAACGGACACATGTGACACAGTATATAACAAAGAGCCAAAGCTGTGACGGACAGATTGAAACGTCGCAGCAACTTCGATGCACAGCAACGGCGCATCACAGATCGCCCGCGGTCAAAGATCAAGGTTGCAGAGATAGCAACATCAATGCGCGTTAGCGAAGGAGCAAACGACATGAACAAGCGAACCGGTTGGAACCACACCAAAAACACAACGGCTAGAGGCTACGGCGCAGAACACCAAAGAATGCGGGCCTATTTGAAGGCCACCGTCATAACCTGTGAACATTGTGCGTCAGCTTCACCACCTCGAACGCGGCTTGGCTGTGTCGCTGACCACATCGTTTCTCTGGCCAAAGGCGGGTCCAGCGAAAGGTCCAACTATGCTTGGCTATGTGGTGAATGCGCGGACATCAAAGACGCCCAAGATCGCGGCAAGCCATTGCGTCACAGACCGCAGGTTGGGCTTGACGGCTGGCCGAAGGGGGGAGGGGGTATGTCTATCTTGAGCCTCCCTGACCGGTGTGGACTAGAACATTCATGCAAAGTGCCCCGGTTAGTTCCGCGGGTGAAAGGACAATAAAAATGATATTATCAAATCTTCCCGCACCACCCGATCACCTATCTCCTGATGCTGCAGAGTGGTGGGAACAAGTTATCCGCGACTTCGAGCTGGAACCGCATCACCTTAGACTGCTGCGCGCCGCATGTGAGGCCAGCGATCGCATGACGCAGGCCCGTGAGGCACTGGCTAAGCATGGCGCACTGACCTTTACAGACGAACGCGGCGTTATTCGCGGTCATCCATGTGTGGCCATTGAGCGTGATGCCCGAACCGCCTTTGCCCGCCTTGTGCGGGAACTGGACCTAGACACAGGCGCCCCAAGCGAAACGCCGCGTCCGCCAGCACTGCAATCAAACAGGAGATAGGCAATGCCAGTTAAACGACGCGTATCGAAGCGCAATGACGCACATGTTTATAAAGCTTGGTCTGCGATCTTTGATTGTGGCGATGATTTCTTTGATAACCTCAAGGACATCGGCATCCCCCTCCAGCGATCGGGGCAGCCTTTTGATGCTGACGCGTTAGCAGCCTGGGAGCGCTATGGCGCATGCTGGTTAGATCAACGTACGCGGACAGAAACATCATGGGCCGAAGACAAGTTCGGAAGACCTTGGGAGAATAGCGATGCCAGTTAAACGCAGAACCAGCAAAGCCCACCGCCTGACTGCAGAATGCATTTACGAACTGCAGTTCGGCCCGGGCCGATGCTTGCTCGCAGGGTTAGGTTACTACCGCTTTCACAAGTCGTATGAGCAACTAACCCCTGAGCAGCAAGCCGAGGTCCACGGAGAAATGCGCGATGACTGGGAGCGGTATCACCCCACAGTTTTAGCAGCTTGGAATGCCATCCCGTCCGAGGGCCGTCCTGAAGTGCCCTGGGCGCAAATTGAATTCGGAGAGCCAAGGTAACTGACCACGGACGCCCAAAGTGAGCGCTCTGCGTCCAAATGCTGTCCGGCAGCTTTGCGCCCTATTCTGTTGAAAAACTCCGCTTGAAGAGGGGAGCATGTTCTGATTCAACGTAACTGTAGTTGGGAGTTATGCTGATGATGGGCGAGCGAACGGTGATGCAGGAAGCGCTGTTTTACAGCTTC
>NZ_JBIKPH010000108.1:0-8473 GCF_044357595.1 Sphingorhabdus sp.
ACAAAATCAGGAGGGTACGTCAGCGCGTCTGGCGGTACCTTGAGGCGGGGCTTGGCGGTCAAATATGAATATTGCAATATATGATCTCGACAAAACTATCACCAGTCGACCGACATTTACGCATTTTCTGATATTTTATGCCCAGCACGTGTCACCAATCCGGTTGGTTGGGCTGCCATTATGGATACTGGCATTAATCGGCTATCGCATTGGCCTATATGGCCGCAAACCATTGAAACAATTTGGCATACAGTTGTTTATTGGGCGCAAAATTGGCTCTGACACATTAACCAGAGTCGTCGGGAAGTTTGCAGATTACGTCGTAACAAGGGGGTTGCAGCCGGGCGCTGTCGCACAACTGCGTGTTGACCGCGATCGCGGCGTCTTTTTGATTTTAGCGACCGCTGCCCCGGAATTTTACGCCCAAACAATCGGCAACCTTCTAGGCTTTCAGGCCGTCATTGCAACGCGTCACATCATGACAGCCCACGGCCAGCTCACAAACCGAATATTGGGGGATAATTGTTACGCAGTTGAAAAACTGCGCCGCATTGAACGCTGGCTTGCGCAAAACAGCATTGACCGCAAGGCAGCACACATCGTCTTCTACTCCGACGACATCAGCGATAGCCCAACGATGAACTTCGCCGATCAAGCTTATGCGGTAAACCCTTCTAAAAACTTCGCAGCAGCAGCGGCAAAGGCGAATTGGGGCGTGATGGATTTTCGCAGCGCGGGGGATGTTGCACAGGTGTAACGCCTATGCCGTCGCCCCGTCGGAGACTGCGGATTTCAAGCTTTCGACATAAATACATAATGCCTCGGCTCCGCGCTCGGATGCTGGACGCGGGTCGCTCTGATCGGCAGTATACGCCATTCTGCGTTCTTGGGCGTCGCGATATTGAACCGCAATCGCCGCATAGTCCGCGAGCAGAGGTAACAGCTCCTGAGCATTTCTGACCACAGGACCATTGTTCCAGAAATCATATTCTGGCGGTGCATTCGGTGCCACTTTGCTATGCGTATCAATGAAAAAGCAGGCGCGTGGGCGATAGAGAAACTCATACACCTGACTTGAAACATCGCCGATATAGGCATCTGCAGAAAATGTATAGCTCATGTCAAACAGGCGCGCGCTATCCACATCAATCACGATATTCGGGGCATTCCAATATTTCGGGTCAATATCCGGTCGTTTGCGGGTCACCCGATATTCGGGCGAAATATGCACCTTTTTGTAAAAGAGCATAACATGTGGTGCAAAGATCAGATTGTATCGGTCCGGGTTCTGATAAAAATACTCCAAAATGTCGGCCCCATGGTCGAACCAACTCGACAAATGCGGATCGAAATGCGGATTATACAGGAAGGTGGGGTTATCGTTGTCAAAAAACACCTCCGGCACACGACCCCGCAAAATGTCGAATTTTGCATAGCCGATAATGCGGAATTGGTCCGCAGTCGCTATGCCTGCGTCGATGAATTGGTCTTGCACCTTTTGACCGCTGATGAGCAACAGATCAAATTGCCCAAGCGCTGGATGAACGGACACGCTCCGGTCGCCCGAACCATGCGGAACACAGATAAAGGCAGGTCTGCGATCATGCCCGCGAAATCTGGACCAATGACGTTTCAAGGTTAGGCAAGTACGCTCTGTCGAGATGATAGCCGAACATTGGCGCAGCAAGCGGCTATGATAGTATAAGCGCATGAGACGGTGGACGGGCACCAGCTTGTTGAGGCCCCTTGTCAGCACTTCCAGCGGCTTAGGAAGAGCCAGAGATTGCCACTCCAACGCAGCAATCTGTGCAAAAGACAGCAGTTTCTCCACCTCTTTCTTGGTTGCCTCACTGCAGAATGCAATGACCGCCCGAAGCCCATTTTCCTGCAATGCAAACGCACCAGCAATGCCCGCCAGATGCGCCACCTGATGACCCGCATCGTGATTGAACAGAAATACTACAGGGGCGCTGCCGGTTGAGTCAGGCCGTTTTTGGTGCGACTTCGTGATCATGCGTTTCCATTATCTCTTGCGGTGGAGTTTGGTAACCGATTTGCGAGATGTACAGTGTATTTCAACAGGACATATCTTAGGAACCGCAGCCGTTTGAGATACTGAAACGCGAGTTGCTGAAAATGCATCGGCGCACATGCCTCGAACTGTTTCAAATAATGATCAAATCCAACCGCGTGGCTGCCATCCGTTACGCGCGCGCAGCGCGCAAAGCGGAAGCCGGTTTTGAAACACTCTTTCGCGCAAAAATCTGAAACATAATATGCGGTGGAAGGCCGAATTCCGTTCAGTCTCTCTCGCTTTTCCTCTTTAAAGCCGCTGAGAGCTTCAGCCAAATCTTGATGCTTGCTAGCGTCAAAGACGCTGGATTTTCCCTTGACGCTGTCCATTATACTGCCAGCGCGTTGCCGGTAGAAAATCCAGGGCGAAGGTACATAATAATAATTTTGTGCCTTCAGAAGCAGCCAAGGCATCGTGGCGATGTCTTCGAAAATCCTGCTCTCCGGAAAGCGCAGCCCATCGTTCCACAAGGACCGTCTGCTGATTTTCAACCAGCAGTACATTTTGCGGCTTTTAAAAACGCCGCAGACCAGTTGCCTGATGTCTGATGAAAGCTGCTTGCTTGGGCCATAAAAAGATCGAACTATTGCGAAGCGGGATTTGCGATAATCACACAAAATGAGGTCGGGATTATATGTTTCCAGGACGGTGCGAAGCTGTCTCAGCGCGTCCTTCAGGATATAATCGTCAGGGTCGATGAACCAGATATGTTCACCGTCTGCTGCATCGATCAAGCGGTTCCGAGCGGCACTTACGCCTTCGTTCACACGGTGGCTTGGCAGCACTTTGATAAGATGCGGATACTGACTGCAAAATGCCCGAGCGATTGCATGCGACTTATCGGTAGATACATCGTCCACTATGACGATCTGCACACCGTTATCATTCCAGATTTTTTCAAAAAGGGACTCGAGGCACTCGAAAAGATAGGACTCAACATTATAAACTGGCAATAAAAAACTTAACCAAATTTTGGGTGCCATAATAACCTTTGCTTAGCATTGCTGTGTGCTCCGCTTAACCAGCTTCAGTTTTTTAGCCAGTACATAATGACATCTCTTTGAATGCAGAGCGAAGTGGATTAGTCCTTAGTCAGATTGGGGTGTGCACTTGATAGATGAGCAGAAACAGGGAAGTGGGCGCCGCATATTGCGATCTGGCGCCTGGCTTTTTTTACCAAAAACAGTTTCTGCGGTCCTTAGCCTTGTCTATCTTGCCGTCTCCACGCAAACTTTGGGGCCGGCAAACTTCGGCAAGTTCATGCTTATCTTTAGTTTTGCTCAGACCATATCAGGGTTCACATCATTCCAGACATGGCAAATTTTGATCCGTTATGGGACCACACTTGTCCACGACAAATCGCATGCAAAGCTGGCCGAATTGACGTGGTTCTGCCTGATACTAGATTTGGTTGGTGCCGTGATTGCATTACTGGTGGCAGCTATCGGTGCATGGGCGCTTGCCAGCAATCAAGGCTGGGATGATTCGGAAGCCATGGCAGTCATTGCCTTTACCGCTCTTCTCGTGTTGTCCGCGCGTTCAACGCCCACCGGACTATTGCGGATAAGCGACCGGTTCGGCGACGCCGCCATTCCCGACATGCTGGTTCCTATCATTCGTCTGGTCGGCACCGGCCTGCTGATTTTAACGCAACCCACGGTGTGGGGTTTTTTGGCGGTCTGGCTGATTTCTGAGATGGTACCAACGATATGCGTTTGGGTTAATGTGTTGCGGAAGCTCCAATTGCCCTTGCGCCTAAAGACGCTGCCCACACGTCATGGTTTCCAACAGAGCTTCCCCGGCATCGGCAAATTCGCCTTGTGGTCAAATGTGGGATCTAGTTTTAAGCTGACGAGCCAGCAAATGGTGGCCGTGGTAGTCGGCTTTTATGTGGGCGCGACCGCCGCTGGCTTCTTTCGGCTGGGCTATCAATTGGGCCAAGTTTTCGCGCGCGTTGGCGATGCAATATCAATGGCAATCTTCACCGAATATGCCCGTGTCGCGCATAGTGGTGACCCAAAGGATGCGCAGAATTTGCTCAATCGGATGATTAAGGTCTCCGGCGTTGCCGCCGTGCTCGTATTGGCAATTGTGGGATTGGCGGGCAAACCGGTTATCATATGGATATTCGGCGCGGAGTTTGTCGCTGCTTATCCGCTGGTCATGATCTTGGGCGCCGCCACCGCCGTGCAATTTGCCACGCTTGGGCTGGAGCCTGCATTATTGACCGCCGGCAAAGCTGGGCGCGTGATGCTGTGTAGCTTCGCTGGTGCAATCATGGTTGCACTCCTGCTGGTCTGGCTGATGCCCATCTATGGGGAAGTCGGCGCGGCTTTGGCTATGCTAGGCGCTGCCATAGTGAACGCAGGATTGCTCATCATTTCCTATCGCCAAAAGATAGTTGGACAGAAATCTCAACCCGCATCTTAAGGGGGTCAGTGCGCGTTTATGAAGTTAACGACATCCGCAACGACCGATGCTTTGTCGCGGAACGGGCGTGCGACGGCCATGATGATGTCGGCATGGCCAACACTGGGATAGATTTTAAACTGCTGCTGTCCGCCTAACGCTTGGATCTTCTCAGAGAGAATTTTGCTGTTCCGCGGCTTTACGACGGTATCTTTGTCTCCGGTAAGCAGCAACAAAGGCGGGGCATCGCCGCGTGCATAAGTGATCGGCTGCGTCTCGGTCAGGTCAGGCCATTGGCCCAACGCGATTTTCGACGAATCACTCGTCAGCGGCAGAAAATCATAAGGCCCGGCAAGGCCAATGACGCCCTTGATCACATCAGGCTTCAGATCATTCGCGGCAAGCCATTGCGGGTCTAAAGCAGCCAGCATCGCAATATGCGCTCCAGCGCTATGTCCCATAAGAAAAATACGTTTTGGGTCGCCTTCGTGCTTGGCGATGTTGGTATGGACCCAAGCAATGGTGGCGGCCGTGTCTTGCACAAATGCAGGAAAGCGCACCTTTGGCGATTGGCGATAGTCCGCGATGACAGTGACAAACCCACGCGATCCAAAGGTACGCCCCACAAAGCCATAGCCCTCCCGTTCGCCATCGCGCCATGAACCGCCGTGAAAGAAGATAAGCACTGGATGTGCTGTCTCGGTTCTGCCGAAGGGCGCATAGATATCAAGCTGTTGGCGCGCATCGCTTCCATAGGCAATGCCGGTGATCGGCGTTTCCGCAAGCTCAACAGCACCCAGCGCCATGCGGTCTGCAAAATCCAGCTTCTGCGGGTCAGTTTTGTTCCAGAACCAAAAGCCGGAAACGACGAAAGCGAGAAGCAACGCACTAAGAATGAATTTGATCATGCGCGCTATTTGCCAATCAAAGCCTTGGCCCACAACGAAAAAAGGCGGCCCCAGTTGGTGCCGCCTTTTTTGTAAGTGCAAGATTGAAACCTTGCGGTCCTGAACGTTTTTAGCGCTTGGAGAACTGGAAGCTCTTACGCGCCTTGGCTTTACCGTATTTCTTACGCTCAACAACGCGGCTGTCGCGTGTCAGGAAGCCTTCGGCCTTCACTGCACTGCGCAGCAACGGTTCGAATTTCGACAATGCCTGTGCGATGCCATGCTTGACCGCGCCGGCTTGGCCGGAAAGACCACCGCCCTTAACTGTTGCGATGACGTCATACTGGCCCGTGCGCTCGGTTACACCAAATGGCTGGTTGATGACGAGGCGCAGCGAAGGACGTGCGAAATACACTTCCTGGTCGCGGCCATTGACGACGATTTTACCTGTGCCAGGCTTCAGCCATACGCGGGCAACGGCGTCCTTACGGCGGCCCGTTGCATAAGCGCGGCCTTGCGCGTCAATTTCCTGTTCACGGATGACAGCAGCGATCTGCGCAGGCGCCTGAACGTCGGCGCCCAGTGTTTCGAGATCAGCGAGCGAAGTTGCAGTGTCGGACATTATGCACCCACCTTGTTCTTGCGGTTCATGGAAGCGACGTCGAGCGTCGTTGGCTGTTGACCGGCATGTGGATGCTCGGCGCCATTATACAGATGCAGCGCACGCATTTGCGCACGGCCCAAAGGACCGCGCGGAACCATGCGCTCTACGGCCTTTTCAAGGACGCGCTCAGGGAACTTGCCGTCCAGCACCTTGCCAGCGGTGATACCCTTGATACCGCCGATGTAGCCCGTGTGGCGATAATAGACCTTGTCGGTCAGTTTCTTACCGGTGAACTTCACCTTGTCAGCATTGATGACAATAACATGGTCACCGCAATCAACGTGCGGCGTGTAGCTTGGCTTAGTCTTGCCGCGCAGGATATTGGCGATGAGGCTGGCAACACGGCCAACAACCAAATCTTCTGCGTCAATGAGGATCCACGATTTCTCGACGTCCTGTGGACGGATCGATTTCGTAACTCTGGATAGCGTTTTCATCGCTAATCGCACCTTTCGAAATTTTGTAGAAGCGCAGAATCAAGAAGAAACCACACGCGAAGCGGAGCCAATGGCGATGAAAGCTCTAACAGTCAAGCAAAAGCGCCTGTTTTACGGCGGGTATAATAATACCTCTAACGCTAAACCGCCTTGCGTCCCAGAACATGCGCCCCCCATACGGCCGACGCTACCACCAAAGCACCGACAGCCTGATGCGATACCGCCAAGACAATGTTGACGCCGGTCATAACCGTGGCAATGCCCAAGATGATTTGGATTCCATAGGTGCTATGGATAGCTGCCGACGCTCCGCGCACGCCCGCTTTTTTAACACGGCGCGCTAATAACAAGAGTGCAGCCACCGCGACCCACGCCCACCAGCGATGGACAAAATGCGTCAGGTAGGGATCGTTGACGAGGGCAAAGAATGCGCCTTGCGTGGTGTCGACACCCTCGGGATAGAATCTTTCGTTCATCAGCGGCCAAGTGTTGGCAACATAACCAGCATTCAATCCTGCGACCCAGGCCCCGAACAATAATTGTATAAAGAGAATGGTAAGGACAATAGCGGCATAGCCAGTCATCTTTGCTGGCCGTGCCAACGGGTTCTTCGTAAGCGCATGCAAATCGAGCGCAGTCCAAACCAAGCCGCCTAGGATCGTCAACGCCGTCAGCAAGTGGACTGCGAGACGGTAATGGCTAACATCTGTCCGCGCAGAGAGGCCAGATGATACCATCCACCAACCAATGGTACCCTGAAGCGCACCGAGCGCCAAAAGCGCCAGCAAACGCGGCTTATATCCTGCCGGGATGGCTTTCTTTACCCAAAACCATGCGAGCGGCAATGCAAAGGCCAAACCAATGACGCGGCCAAGCAGGCGGTGGATCCATTCCCAGAAATAGATGAATTTAAATTCCGCGAGCGTCATGCCCGCTGGGCCGCTGATCTGCGTATATTCGGGTATCTGCTTATACTTTTCGAATTCTGATAGCCAGCTTGCCTCATTCAGCGGCGGCAACGCGCCGGTGATTGGCTTCCATTCGGTAATGGATAGCCCCGACTCGGTCAGCCGCGTAATCCCGCCTACGACCACCATAGCAAAGACAAGGGCAGCGACACACATGAGCCATGTGATCAGCGCGGTAGGCCGTGACATCGCAGTTTCGACGGCTGGAGAGGCAGAGATGCGTGTGCTATTCATATGCTGCGATATGCGCCGGATTATCGCCAATCGCAAGCGTCGGAGGTTGCAAAAACTGCTATCCTGACTGCAAATTTCACGATGTAATGTTGTAACGTGCAGCGAATCGCTGTAGGGCTTGTGGAATGGCTCACTCATGGAACAAATGGCGATGGGACGGGCTTGGCCTCAGCATTGCTGGACTGTGCCTGATCCATTGCATCGTAACCACGATATTGCTCGCGGTTCTTGCGTCCGCCAGCGGCTTGTTTCTGAACCCGATTATCCATGAAGTTGGGCTGTTGCTGGCCATCATTCTTGGGACGTTAGCACTGGGTAAGGGCTTTCAGGATCACGGACTATTCCTGCCCGCAACCGTCGGCGCGCTTGGCATCGGCATGATGGGCGGCGCGTTAACGCTGCCACATGGCGGCGTAGAAATTGCGTTCACGGTTATCGGCGTCACGTTACTTGGTCTGGGCCATTTGCTTAACCATCGGGCCAAAACCTAAGTTTCAACCAATCGCAGCCGACCGCCAATTGACCAGCCTCGTGCCACAGCTTACACGGGCGGAATGGCAGTACATCATCACCACGAACATGAAGGCGCATCGCTCACGCATGCAGCTGAGAGCGCACTGGTTGCGGCAGGCGAACAATGGACTGACATGCGGTCGGATATATTTGCCGTACTCGCAACATTTGAAAAACCGGCGTCGGCCTATGATATCGCTGATCTTGTATCACAACGGCGCGGGAAACGCGTTGCGCCCAACAGCGTCTACCGCATATTGGACCTGTTTGTGGCGACGAACCTTGCC
>NZ_JBIKPH010000197.1:0-3056 GCF_044357595.1 Sphingorhabdus sp.
AGTCCAGCCACGGATCCCAAATCTGCGCCTGCCGGTCGGCCAATGCCTCACCAGCCGCAGCGCGATAACAAAAATTGTCCGTCTCGCCATAGGCCGCAATGGCGGCGGCAAAACCATCATGGTCCGGCGCGATCCGGTCGATAGCTGCATTGGCAAACCCCGTATTGGGCATCAGCACGGGGTTCACATTTTTTTCGACAGCCTCCCATTCAGCCACAACGGCGTCCGCCATTTTTTGCGAGGGTAGCGCCAGCAGATTGCCCGTTGGCGTCTTTACCGGACGGCCATCAAGCCGAACGGCGTACCCAAAATCGGTAGCTTCAAGCGTAACCGCTTTCCAAAATCGCCTCATATATCAGGTGTACTTTTCCATCTTTTCGATAGCAGGACGGGCAGTAGCATAAAGCCTATCATGCCGACCAGAAACAGCAGATAACCAATAGCTTTGGGCAATCCAAATGCTTCCCGTGCGATGACGGCTAAGCCGACAACCAACATGACCGCACCCGTGATCCGGCAAAGGTTGATAACCAGAAACCGGTATTGCGCGCGTGTTTCTGCGCGTGATTTATCGTCTGTGGGTGTCATGCAAAATCCATGAGATAGGTTTTAAGGTCGTCCATGCTTTCGGCGATATAGTCTGCACCTGCTTCGCGCAGGTCCTCCACGCTATGATAGCCCCAGTTCACCCCCACGGTCCGCGTGCCTGCCGCACGGCCCATGTGAATGTCATATACCGTATCGCCAATGACCACTGCGTTGCGTGCATCGGTGCCGGCATCGGCCAGCGCTTGATAAACCATTGACGGGTGCGGTTTGGACGGATGGCGATCGGCGGTTTGCAGCGTGACGAATAAGCCCGTGATGGCGTGATGGTCGAGGCAGCGGATCAGACCGCGATCAGACTTGCCCGTCGCCACGCCCAACAGCCATCCGCCGGCATCCATTTCCGATAACAACGATGCCATCCCGTCGTACAGGGGTTCATCGACTAAGCCATTGTTGCGCAATGTAAGGAACGCAGCCCGGTAATGTTCGGCCATGTCCTGGTGGCATTTATCCTCTGCATCCGGCAACAAAACGCGCATGGATTCTACTAACGATAACCCAACCACCCGCCGGATATCATGCCGCCGCGGCGGGGTCAGCCCAGCGCCCTCAAACGCATGCTCCATGGCCATGCAGATATTCGCTTGGCTGTCGACTAAGGTCCCGTCGCAATCGAATATGGCAAGGCGATGCGTCATTCAGGGAGATTACGCATCGCGTCGGCAACTGCAGTATTGCCGGCCACCGCCGCGCCATTTGCCGCTGCCTCCCGCATAGCTTCGCTTTTGTTTTGTCCAAGCTTCAGCGTGCTTCGCCATGTGGTGACGTGCATTTCAAACCCGTAAATGCCGCGCAGCATTTTTTCGAACAGGCCATCCGTCATTTTGGCGCGTGTCCAAACGGGTTTGGGCGTCAATTTCAATTCTTGGGAATAAGACAAAGCATCCGATTGAACGATCAACTCCGCCTCGTCCATTTTACGAGCAGACCCCACCAACTCGACCGCCACATAATTCCATGTAGGAACCTGATCAGGGGTGCCATACCAATCCGGACTGATATAGCCATCAGGCCCGTTTATAACGAACAGCGCCTCTGCCCCATCAAGATATCGGGCAATCGCGTTGCTGCGCGCCATATGAAAACCGATACGGTCCTCGCCAAGAAATACGAATGGCAGATGAGCCACATGCGGCCCGTCTTGGGTATTGAGGAATAGCATGCCAAAGCCGACTTCCTGCGCAAAAGCGCGCATAGCGGCGCGGTCTTCCCACCGAAACGCAGCATTAGGATGCATTAAGTCCTCCCCTTGGGTGCAACCTTTTTCGCCGCAGGTTTTTTGCCAGGCGCCTTGCCCGTCACAGCCTTTTTAATCACTGGCTTTTTCGCGGCGATTTTTTTGCCAGCTGCCATTTGGCTGCGTTTATTGTCCTTTGGCTTGTCGCTTGTTGATCCGCGTGAGCGGCGTTCGCCCTTGCGTTCTTTGCGCGCGGATTTTGCGATGTTAGCAGCGACGCGTTTCTTGCCTTCGGCGGTTTCGCTGAATTTGGGCGCGTCCAATACCAGCGCATCACCCAGCTCAATGTCGAAACCCAAATCGTCAAAGCTTGCCTTCATATGCGGCGGCATATCGGCGCGGACGTCAATCTGATGCCCCGACGGGTGGTCGATGCGGATACGGCGGGCGTGGAGATGCATTTTACGGCTTATCGTGCCTGTCAGAAACGCTTCCTTGCCGCCATATTTGCCGTCGCCGACAATCGGGTGGCCAATAGCGGCCATATGCACGCGCAACTGGTGCGTCCGGCCCGTATAGGGTTGCAGCTCAACCCAAGCCGTGGCGTTGCCCGCGCGTTCGACGATGCGGTAGCGGGTGCGTGCGGACTGCCCCTCTTTTTCATCCACATGCATTTTTTCGCCGCCACTGCCCGGCTGTTTGCCGATGGGCAAGTCGATGAAACCATCGGCAATGTCCGGTACGCCGACAACCAGTGCCCAATAGACCTTACGCGCGGTGCGGGACGAAAATGCCTTGGCAAAATGCCCTGCCGACCGCGACGTACGCGCCAGCAACAATGCGCCCGACGTGTCCTTGTCCAAACGGTGGACAAGCTTTGGCCGGTTATCCAATTCAAAGCCCAAGGCGTCCAGCAAACCATCAACATGATTTTCGGTCTTGGTCCCGCCCTGCGTTGCCAAACCCGCTGGCTTATTGATCACCAACGCAGCGTCATCCTTGTGAATCACCATGCTCAGCGCGAATTCCATCTCGTCACTCGTCAGCTCGCGGCGAATGCGTGTTGGCCGCGCGCTTGAGGATGCAGAAGCATCAGCAGGCGGCACGCGCAGGGTTTGCCCCGCAAGCAATCGGTCGCCGGGTGTGGCGCGCTTGCCATCGACGCGCAATTGCCCGGTACGCGCCCAACGCGATACGATGTTGAACGAAGCATCGGGCAAATGCCTTTTGAACCATCGGTCCAGCCTTATGCCGTCATCATCCGGGGCAA
>NZ_JBIKPH010000198.1:0-3055 GCF_044357595.1 Sphingorhabdus sp.
TTGTAGGCTGGACCTACTTGCGACCGGCCAAGCCACAAAAACAGCGTAGCCGCTGCCATCGTGGCAAATGTGAATGAAAATGCGTTATAGACCAAAGAATATTGGCCAAAAGTTAAATTTTCCATGTTTCTCTCCCTCAGATAATACTGGAACGTTGGTTTTTTCACAGTACGAACCCAGCGTCAATCAATTTTGTCATGCGGTATTGGACTGCGGGCATTTCCCCTGTCCTTGGTTTAAACCCGAATTTGTTGGATCTATCCGATCTAATGGCTAGTAAACAAATCGTCGGCTGCTATTGCGGTCGGCGGCCGGCCAAAAAGGCGTGATGCTTGAGGAGCTGCTCGTGAGCGACGGTGATCACGGCTTGTGTACCGACAGTCTTGCGTCGCCTTATATGATTGCGGCCGTTGGTCTAACTGCCGCGTGTTCGGCGCAGGGCTCTTTTTCTGTTGTCGACAGCGACAAGCAGCCCTTAGGAATACCTGCTTTTAGTGCGATGGGTAACTTGAAAGTGGTCTGAAGGAATTCAAAATGCGGGCAGCAGTAATTTTGGGTCGATCCGCGCGCTGTTCCATTTCATCCCCCAATGGAGATGCGGCCCACTTGCCCGACCAGTGGCGCCTACCCGTCCGATGATTTGGCCTTGTTTAACGACGTCGCCCTCTTTCACAAGAAGTTCGGACGCATGCAGGAAGGCGCTGTTTAGTCCCATGCCATGGTCAATCATGAGCAAATGGCCCTCAAGGGTAAATGCGTCTGCCGCGGCAAGAGCTACAACGCCGTCCGCGGGCGCAACGAATGCGTTACCTCTTGCTGCGGCGATATCCATGCCGGTATGATAGCTACCGGGAATACCGTTGTAGACTCGCTGGGCACCAAATAACCCGGATACGCGGCCTGCAACAGGGCGGATGAATTTTTGCCGCCAGCCGTTGCTTTCTCGGCTGAGTGCGCGCGCCGCATTGATCCGTACAAGCTCTGCGCCGCGTCTTGCTTCAAATTCCGCTGAACTTTTTGCACCGCCCGTCATATTCGCAGCAACATTTTCAATGCGCCAGTCGCCGGCAGCAACGGATATATTGCGTGCCGCCTGGCTCCCGTCGGCGAGTATGAAAACGACATTTGCCTGCACCGGGGCATCGCGGTCGAACCCCATGAGGAAGACACCGTCCGAACTGATCTGGAGCGCTTCGTCGTTTAAAAACACATTGCGTGTGTTTTTGGGTGCGCGGGCAGTGACTAGACCGCCTTGGACCGGCGGGCCGGACATCCAGAAATCGGCGGCGGGTGGTTGTGGTGTGGCTCTTAAGCCGGCCGCAGTGGTCAGAAACCCAACCGCTGCAAGCAATGCCAGCAAGGCGTAGCCCGTGCGTCCCAAGCTTATCCCTTGGCCAAAGCGGCGCGGGCCGACGCCTCTGCGCTCACATAAGGCTCCTGCTTGACGACGCTCCAATAGCGCAATTCCTCCAATGGAATGGCTTGGCCAGTAACAGCGCAAACGACGTGGTCTCCCGCAGTCAGCATACGAAAATTATTAGCCATATAATACAGGCGCGCGACTTTGTTTGTAGGTGACATCAACATCGTCCCATTATGGCGTATCGATTCGCAATGGGCAATGCGCGCCTTCAACCGTCGAACAGATTGCCCTGATTAATTGTCGGCTTAACGGGTTTCGGCGGCGCTGGCCGGGAGGCAGAGGCGCCATGGACCAGTCCGCCAACTTCACCATCGACGAATCGCAAGGTGACTTCGCCTGCCTTCACCGCGGCGTCACGCGTCATGATGGTTTTGCCGTCTGCATCGGTCACCCGCGCGAACCCGCGCTTTAGCGGTGCTTCGGGGTGTAAACTGCCCGCAAGCCTGGTAAGTGCATCTAGCCTTTGCTGCCATTGCTCCACACGGCGGTTCAATAAGCGCAGGTGCAGCATCATGGCTGGCGCTGAATAAGCAATCTCCGCTTTGCCGACACGGGTGCGGAGCGATTGACGCAAGCGTTCGGCAAGATCGTCGGTGCGTTGTTGATGCGGAGCTGCAAGGTCTGACAGCTTGGGCATGAGCCGGCGTTGTGCCTCAAGCCGTTCTGCGGCCAAGTCCACACGCTTGCGGACGGTATTCGACATGCGCAGTCCGAACTGCCCAACGCGCTGTAGCAAGTCGCTGCGGACAGGAACCGCGATTTCTGCGGCAGCTGTGGGCGTTGGCGCGCGCAAATCCGCTGCAAAGTCGCACAGGGTTGTATCGGTTTCATGCCCGACTGCCGAGATAATCGGTATTGTGCAATTGGCGACGGCGCGCACCACCGCTTCGTCGTTAAACGCCCAAAGATCCTCTATTGAGCCACCTCCACGCGCCACGATCACCAGATCTGGACGGGTCGCCGGGCCATCCTGCGGCATTGCGGAAAGCCCGTTCACGGCGCGCGCAATTTGGGCGGCCGATCCTTCGCCCTGCACCAATACCGGCCAGACAATAACATGCGTGGGGAAACGGTCGGCCAATCTGTGCAAAATATCCCGGATGACTGCGCCAGTGGGCGATGTGACAACGCCGATGGTGCACGGCAAGGACGGCAGTCTCTTCTTACGTTCCGGCGCAAATAGCCCTTCTGCCGCGAGACGCGCTTTCAGCTTTTCAAATAAAAGCATCATCGCACCTTCGCCGGCCACCTCAAGGCTGTCGACGACGATTTGATAATTTGAACGCCCCGCATAAGTGGTGAGCTTACCGGTGGCGACGACCTCAAGCCCATCCTCGGGCGCGAAGGGCAGGCGTGCTGTGCCGCCTTTCCACATTACCGCGTCGAGCCGCGCATTGTCGTCTTTCAGGGAAAAATAGATATGGCCAGACGCCGCGCGCTTGAACCCCGAAATCTCGCCGCGCACGCGGACATGGCCGAACCTGTCCTCAACGGTGCGCTTGAGCGCAAGCGACAGTTCGGACACGCTCATCGCCTGGGCATTGTCGCCGGGGCGCTCCTCGGCTAACAGGCGAGCGACTTGCGGGTCGGCAGTTTCAAAGGGGTCATTTGCGGACATGAATATCTTGCTCA
>NZ_JBIKPH010000199.1:0-3052 GCF_044357595.1 Sphingorhabdus sp.
CCTGGGAACAGCGGGATGAGTTTCTACAAATGAACCCAGCCGGACGGACGCCGGTAATGCGCGATTCCGAACGCAATATCACGCTCGTAGATTCGGTCGCCATTTCTGAGTATATTGACGAGACCGTATCCTTCAATCCCATGATCAGCGGAACTGCGCAATATCGTGCTGAAACCCGTAGGCTGGTAGCTTGGTTTGACGAGCAGTTTTACGGCGACGTCACGCAGCCACTTTTGCATGAACGGATGAAGAAAAGGCTCATTGATCGGCAGCCCCCCGACTCCAAAGTTCTGCGCGAAGCGATGAAGCTAGCCAACGGGCATCTCGATTATATCGACTATTTGATTGACCACCGTGCGTGGTTGGCTGGCTCAACAATCACGATGGCTGATTTGGCCGCTGCTGCGCAAATTTCCGTTGCCGATTATCTGGGCGGAATCGATTGGAACGGACATGAGCAGACTAAAGCGTGGTTCGCTATGTTCAAATCTCGCCCCAGTTTCCGGCCTTTATTGTCCGAGCGGATGGAAGTCATCACACCTCCCAAGCATTATGAGCAGGTAGATTTCTAGCTGTTTTTGAGGCTGAAATTACCACAAGAATTTTATCAGTTTTGGGCATAGATGACGACAGAAGCAGGGTCGACACGCACGAGGGGCCGTAAGCCCAGTCCTGATTGAAGCATGGCGGCGGCATTACAATACTGTCAGACCACATAGCTCGCTTGCTTATCGCCCACCCGCACCACAGACCGTCCCTTGGCCAGTGCCGTCCTCCGGTTCCGCTACGCTCCACCTGCGGCCAGCACTGGCCAAGGAGGCAATCATGCACTAACAATTAACACGGACCACTCAGTGGGGGCCGGTCATAGCCAAAAACGGCAAAATGGTGCGGATGGCGGGACTCGAACCCGCACGCCCTTACGGACAACAGATTTTAAGTCTGTAGCGTCTACCATTCCGCCACATCCGCTTAACCACGCGCAGACAGCATTACGCCCGCGCGGTCAAGTGCCTTTGCACAAACTCCTTATGTGTTGAGGCGTTCGCGGACTTCTTTGCCGGGCTTGAAATAGGGCACGCGCTTTGATGGCACCTCAACAGAAGCGCCCGTGCGCGGGTTGCGGCCCTTACGCGGACTGCGGTCACGCGTCGAAAATGCGCCAAAGCCTCGCAACTCAATGCGACCGCCATCGGCAAGTCTCTGGATTATTTCACCAAAAAACAGATCGACGATCTTTTCGATCTCCTCTGTTTTCAGTTCCACATTTTCGGTTTCCAGCTTCTTGATTAACTCGGAACGGATCATGCGGTGTCCTATTCTTACTGGCTACATTTTGGGGGTGGCGTGACTTTTGATTGTGAATTTAGAATCATGAGGCCAAAATGGCAGAAGTTTTTGAATATTACAATGATATTTCAGTCATCTCGTGTCCTTAGGCATCAAAAAACCCGCTCTTTGGGAAAAGAGCGGGTTTCCGATCCGAAAACTCGGATGATGTTTTCAGCCGAAGCTTACTTCTTTGCGCCCTTGAGCGCTTCACCCAAAATGTCGCCGAGCGATGCGCCGGAATCCGACGAACCATATTGCTCAACGGCTTGCTTTTCTTCAGCCAGCTGCAGTGCTTTGACCGAGAAGTTTGGTTTTTTCGAACGGTCGAAACCGGTGATCATCGCGTCAAACTTCTGACCAACCTGGAAGCGGTCCGGACGTTGCTCGTCACGGTCACGGCCAAGGTCAGCGCGCTTGATGAAACCAGTTGCGCCATCTTCGCCTGCTTGCACTTCAAGTCCGCCATCGCGCACTTCAAGGACAGTAACGGTGGTCGTTGCACCCTTCTTCAAGCCGCCAGCTGAAGCAGCACCGGCTGCCGATGGGGCACCCTTTTCAAGCTGCTTGATACCAAGCGAAATGCGTTCTTTTTCTGCGTCGATGTCCAGAACGATTGTCTTGACGGTTTCGCCCTTGCGGTGAAGGTGCAAAGCTTCTTCGCCGGTGATACCCCATGCGATGTCAGACATATGGACCATGCCGTCAACGTCGCCGTCGAGACCAATGAACAGACCGAATTCGGTCGCATTCTTTACTTCGCCTTCAACAGTCGAACCAACGGGGAACTTGTCCGCAAACGATGCCCATGGATTGTCATGCGCTTGCTTGATACCAAGCGAAATGCGGCGCTTTTCCATATCGATGTCGAGAACGACAACGTCGACTTCTTGTGAGGTCGAAACGATTTTGCCAGGATGTACGTTCTTCTTTGTCCATGACATTTCCGAAACGTGGACCAAACCTTCGATACCGGCTTCGAGTTCGATGAACGCACCATATTCGGTGATGTTCGTGACCGCACCCTTAAGCTTCGTGCCGACTGGGTATTTGGCAACAGCGGCATCCCAAGGATCGCTTTCCAGCTGCTTCATGCCAAGGCTGATGCGCTGTGTATCCTTGTTGATACGGACGATCTGAACCTTAACGGTGTCACCAATGTTGATGACTTCGCTTGGGTGGTTGATACGCTTGTAGCTGATGTCCGTGACGTGCAGCAGGCCATCAATACCGCCCAAGTCGACGAACGCACCATAATCGGTGATGTTCTTGACAACGCCGTCGATGATCTGACCTTCTGCAAGGTTTAGGATGAGGCCAGTGCGCTGCTCGGCGCGTGTTTCTTCGAGGATGGCGCGACGCGACACAACGATGTTGCCACGCTTGCGGTCCATCTTGAGGATGACGAATGGCTGTGCGATGTCCATGAGCGGACCGACGTCGCGTACGGGACGGACGTCAACCTGGCTGCCGGGCAAGAAGGCCACTGCGCCGCCAAGATCAACGGTGAAGCCGCCCTTAACGCGTCCGAAGATGACACCATCAACGCGGTTGCCAGCGTCGAACTCGCCTTCAAGAACGTCCCAAGCCGCTTCACGGCGGGCACGGTCACGGCTGAGCATGGCTTCGCCGTTCATATTTTCTACGCGATCAACGAAGACTTCGACTTCGTCGCCAACCTTAAGGTCGGCTTTTTGGCCGGGCATAGCGAATTCACGCAGCG
>NZ_JBIKPH010000200.1:0-3049 GCF_044357595.1 Sphingorhabdus sp.
GCGATGACAATTTTCCGAACAAAATGGCTGCGCGTAGCGGCGATCGGCTTGCCTTTGGCGCTGGTTGGCGGCGGGATTGTTGTTGCGCAGATTGAAGGACCAAAGCGCGGAATAGCGCCGATCGCCAGCGCTGGCGACTTTGAAGTTACAGGCGTTTCGGTCAATGTACTGGGTAATAATGCCTTTGATGCTCGAGAGAAGGGCTGGGAAGAGGCGCAGCGCATTGCGTGGGCGGCATTGTGGCGCAAAACCCATGGCAACGCCGCGGCGGGCTTGTCCGATTCGACACTGGATGGCATCGTTGCTGCGATTGTTGTCGAACAGGAACAGATCGGTCCGCGCCGTTATGTGGCAAAACTTGGTGTATTGTTCGACCGTGCACGCGCCGGGCAATTGCTGGGTGTCAGCGGTGTAAAGAGGCGTTCTGCGCCATTGCTTCTCTTGCCGATAACCTATTCGGCAGGTGCGCCCACGGTTTTTGAACAACGCACATCGTGGCAGCGCAGCTGGGCCAAATATCGCACGGCGGACAGCAATATTGATTATGTCCGGCCAAGCGGTGCCGGCGGCGAGTCGCTATTGTTGAACGCTGGCCAATCGGAAAGACGTAGCCGCATCTGGTGGCGCACTATTCTAGACCAATTTGGCGCAGCCGACGTCATCATTCCTATCGCACGGATTGAGCGGCAATGGCCGGGCGGTCCTGTTATCGGTCATTTCTCGGCGCGCTACGGATCGGATAACAGGTTTCTGGGTTCTTTCACGCTGCGCGCTGCTGATAGTGCGGGCATAGCTGCGATGATGGATCAGGCGGTTGTGCGAATGGATCAACTGTTTCAATCCGCGTTTGTATCAGGACGGTTGCGTGCGGATGCATCGCTTATGCTTGAACCCGAAGTTGTCGAGGATGAGGACCTGGCGATAGAAGCTGAGGACAATGGTGTAATTGATGGGGACGACTCTGCGCCGGGCAATGCCGGCACAGCATCGCTCGATGACGTGGTTAAGTCCATATTGCCAGAAGCGCAGAACCAGATGACGCCTGCACCTGCTGTGCCGCAACCACGGCCTTAAGCGCACTTAGCTGCACCGATGCGCCAAATTGCCTTACCTTTGGACGAGTTGCGAAGCGGCGCATCTTCCAGCCTGATCATCACTGAATGCAACGCTTCGGCCTTTGCGGGTCTCTCAAGTGCCGCTGGCTGGGCAAAACGCTGTGCGATTTTAACTGGGCCCGCGCGATCCGGGAAAACGCTTATGGCGCGATATTTTTCGGGGCAGAACGGGACTGTCATCGACGAGGCAGAAGCGGCGCCTGCTGAAACATTGTTTAATGCATGGAACCGATCGCAGGAGAGCGGCGTACCGTTATTGCTGATCTCGCGATGGCAGCCTGCAGAATGGAATATCTCGCTGCCCGATTTGCAATCGCGATTGGGCGCGGCATTGTTGCTTGATATCGCGCCGCCAGATGATGAGATGATTGAGCAATTGCTGCAAAAACAGCTAGCTGATCGCGGTGCCGCGATCAGTATGGACGCTTTAAGCTATGTGAAGCGCCGTATTGAACGCAGCTTTGCTGCAATCGAGAAATTTGCTCGGTCGGCAAACGCAATGGCACTGGCGGAAAATGCACCGGTCAATTTGACGTTGGTTAAAAAGGTGCTCGAAAGCTGATTTAAGCTGCGGTTTCTCGGACCATGTCTTCTTCATGCGTGCGCGTCATCTTGAGCTTTCCGTTTACGACTGCGAACGCAAGTCTTCCCTCCACCAGATCAAGCGCATCGCGGCCAAACTGTTCGAAGCGCCAGCCGGTCAGAACCTCAAGGTCATCGCGTTCTCCGGCGGCTAGGCGTTCCAATTCCTCCGTCCGTACAATCAGGCGCGGGGCAACGTTAATTTCGCGCGAGCGGATTTTCAGCAACAGCTTAAGCAGGTCAGCGACAAGCGATCCATCCTTGCCGCCGCCGGGAGACGATCGGCTTCGGTCGGGCAGATTGTCTCGTGCCATTGGCTGGCTGCCCTCGATCACAGCAAGCAGGCGCGCACCAATCTCATTATCCCGCCATGCCGGTGATAATCCGCGCACTTTCGGAAGGTCAACCTGACTTTTGGGGGGATGCGCGGCAATATCGGCCAGAGTCTCATCTTTCATGATCCGCCCGCGCGGGATATTCTTGCGCTGCGCTTCCTTTTCGCGCCACGCGGCCATTGCCTGAAGCCTGCCTAGCACTTCGGGTTTGCGCGATTGCACCTTAATCCGCGACCATGCGTTTTCAGGATCGTTGCGATAATTGGCCGCGTCAGAAATTCGATCCATTTCGTCATTCAACCAAGCGCCGCGCCCGGTTGTCTTAAGCTTTTCCAACATCATCGGAAAGATGACCGACAAATGCGTGACATCGGCAATCGCGTAATCAATTTGGCGCTTATCAAGCGGCCGGCGCGACCAATCAGTGAACCGTGCGCCCTTATCCAATTGTATACCCATCCAAAGGTCAACAAGATTGGAGTAACCGATTTGTTCACCCTGACCGAGCGCCATGGCGGCAATCTGGGTATCAAACATTGGGTGTGGTGTCTTACCCGTCAGGGTAAAGAAAATCTCGATATCCTGTCCACCAGCGTGAAAGACCTTCAACACATCCTCATTTTCGCACAGCAATTCCAGCATGGGCGTGAGGTCAAGACCTTCTGCTTTTGGGTCTATCGCCGCCGCTTCATTGGCGTCCGCCAATTGAACCAAGCACAAGTCGGGATAATACGTATTTTCCCGCATGAATTCGGTGTCAACCGCGACAAAGGGCGATTGTGCAAGCCGTGCGCACAATTCGGCGAGACGTTTGCTGTCGGTGATAAGTGAATGAATCTGCATTGGGCGTTGCCCTAGCACCCATTCACGACTTGACAAAGTGCCGCTGCACTGTTGACAGGCGCGCTTTCCACAGCTTTTTTGAATTGAGCAAACAATGCACGCCTATCGTACGCACAAATGCGCCGAACTTCGCGATTCCCATGTGGGCGATACCGTCCGCCTGTCGGGATGGGT
>NZ_JBIKPH010000109.1:0-8403 GCF_044357595.1 Sphingorhabdus sp.
GAAGACGCGACGCGTAATGTTAATCAGCCCGTCGGGCAGGGGATTGAGTTGTGATTGGTATCGAACATTATCTCGTTGTCAGCAGCATATTGTTTGTCATGGGCGTGCTTGGGATTTTCCTGAACCGCAAGAATGTCATCATCATATTGATGGCTATCGAGCTGATTTTACTGGCGGTAAATATCAACCTTGTCGCGTTCAGCGTGTTTTTAGGCGACCTGACGGGTCAAATTTTCGCGATGTTCGTGTTGACTGTCGCTGCCGGCGAGGCCGCGATTGGCCTTGCCATCTTGGTTATCTATTTTCGTGGCCGTGGAACAATTGCCGTTGATGATGTCAACCGGATGAAGGGGTAACATCCAGTGACTGCAATTCATATCATTGTTTTCCTGCCGCTTCTGGCTGCGCTCGTCGCAGGCCTGGGACAGCGTTTAATTGGTGCGTTGGCGGCCAAGACGATCACAACCGCAGGGTTGTTTATCGCCGCGTTCCTGAGCTGGCCGATCTTCATCGGTTTTCTGAGTGGCAGTGAAACCGCTTATGTGCAGCCTGTGATGACATGGGTGCAGTCCGGCGATTTTACGTTTGACTGGGAATTGCGCGTCGATGCGCTCACCGCGGTCATGTTGGTCGTGATCACCAGCGTGTCTGCTCTCGTCCATTTGTATAGCTGGGGCTATATGGAGGAAGACCCCGACCAGCCGCGCTTTTTTGCCTATCTATCGCTGTTTACTTTCGCGATGTTGATGCTCGTAACCGCGAACAACTTAGTCCAGATGTTCTTTGGTTGGGAAGGTGTTGGCCTTGCATCTTATTTGCTGATCGGTTTCTGGTACAAAAAACCAAGCGCGAATGCGGCAGCAATTAAGGCGTTTGTGGTCAACCGCGTTGGCGACCTTGGCTTCATGCTGGGTATCTTTGGCATATTCTGGTTATTTGGCACGGTTTCCATCCCTGAAATACTCGCTGCCGCACCTGATAAAGTCGGCTCAAGCATTGGCTTCCTTGGCTTGCGTGTCGATACGATGAGCTTGCTGTGTATATTGTTGTTCATCGGCGCGATGGGCAAATCGGCGCAGCTTGGCTTGCACACCTGGTTACCCGACGCAATGGAAGGGCCAACACCTGTGTCGGCACTGATCCACGCGGCTACCATGGTGACCGCTGGTGTATTTATGGTTTGCCGCCTGTCGCCTTTGTTCGAGACAAGCCAGTTTGCGCTCAACGTCGTGACAATCGTCGGGGCGACGACCGCTATTTTTGCTGCAACGGTTGGCTTGGTGCAAACGGATATCAAGCGCGTCATCGCGTATTCAACCTGCTCGCAGCTTGGCTATATGTTCTTTGCGGCAGGATCAGGCGCATATGGCGCGGCAATGTTCCATTTGTTCACGCATGCCTTTTTCAAGGCGTTGCTGTTCTTGGGTGCGGGTTCGGTAATCCACGCCATGCACCATGAACAAGATATGCGTTATTATGGTGGCCTTCGGAAACATATCCCGCTGACATTTTGGGCGATGATGGCTGGTACGCTTGCAATTACGGGCGTTGGCATCGTTGGAGTTGGCGGATTTGCCGGCTTCTATTCCAAGGACGCGATTATTGAGGCCGCGTTCGCCAGTGGATCGACCTATCATATGTACGGCTTTGCCATTGGTGTGATCGCTGCGCTTTTGACCAGCTTTTACAGCTGGAGGCTGATGTTTCTGACCTTCTTCGGCAAGCCACGTTGGGAGCAATCGGAGCATATTCAGCACGCGGTGCATGATCATGGTGACCACGCCCATGAGCATGACCATGATGCACATGCGCACGCGACGACAAGTGACGGGACGGCGGGTTATCATCCTCATGAAAGCCCATGGTCGATGCTAACACCATTGGCGTTGCTCACGCTTGGCGCGGTGTTTGCAGGCTTTGTCTTCCATAATCAATTTATTGAGGCAGAGGCTGGTAAGGCGTTTTGGGCAAACAGCACCCTCTATTTCAACGAACATTTGATGCATGCGATGCATGAGGTGCCGATGTGGGTAAAGCTGTCGTCGACAGTGGCAATGTTACTGGGCCTGATAACAGCGTTTGCTATGTATCAGTTGTCAAAGGACGCGCCGCAGCGCTTGGCTGCGACTTTCGCGCCAATCTATCGCTTCCTTCTAAATAAATGGTACTTCGACGAACTGTATAGCTTCCTATTTGTGCGGCCCGCATTCTGGTTCGGGCGCCTTTTCTGGATGCAGGGGGACATTGGGATCATTGATCGCTTTGGACCCAATGGTTCTGCTGCCGTAGTGTCTTTCGGGAGCAAGATGGCCGTCCGGATGCAGTCGGGTTATCTATATACATATGCGCTTGTGATGCTTCTCGGCCTCGTCGTCGCGGTTAGCTGGATGATAGTGAGAGTATAATGAACGCCGCGGATATCCCTGTACTTTCTATTATGCTCGCCATTCCGGTGGTTGCAGCAGCATTCTGCCTTTTTGTGCGGGCTGAACAGGCGCGGTTAATCGCGTTAGTGGCCACGCTGGCGAACCTAGCGCTAGGTGTCGTGCTATGGCTTGGCTACGATCCGGCGGGCGCGCAGTGGCAGTTTACTGAAGCAGCTACCTTGTTCGGGCCAATTGGCTGGCGTCTTGGCATTGATGGCATTTCCTTGACGCTTATCATGCTGTCCGTGTTCCTGATGCCGATTTGCATCGGCGCAAGCTGGACGTCGATACAGAAGCGCGTCGGTGAATATATGGCCGCGTTCTTGCTTATGGAAACGTTGATGATTGGCGTTTTCGCGGCGCAGGACTTGCTGCTGTTCTACATCTTCTTCGAAGCTGGCTTAATCCCGATGTATCTGATTATCGGTATTTGGGGCGGACAGGACAGGATTTACGCGTCTTACAAATTCTTCCTCTACACCTTGCTCGGCTCGCTCGTGATGCTGATCGCTATGTTGTGGATGATCCAGTTTGCCGGCACGGCGGATATTCCAACATTGTTGAACACAGATTTCCCTGTTGAGGCGCAGAAGTGGCTGTGGTTTGCGTTCTTCGCATCTTTTGCCGTAAAAATGCCGATGTGGCCAGTACATACATGGTTGCCCGACGCGCACGTTCAGGCGCCGACCGCAGGCTCTGTCATATTGGCGGGCGTGTTGTTAAAAATGGGCGGCTACGGCTTTCTGCGTTTTTCTTTGCCGATGTTCCCTGAAGCAAGTGCCGACTTCATTCCATTGGTCTTTGGCCTGTCGATGGTGGCCGTTGTGTATACGTCGCTGGTTGCTTTGGTGCAGCAGGACATGAAAAAGCTGATCGCCTATTCCTCGGTCGCGCACATGGCAATTGTGACTATTGGCCTATTTACGTTTAACCAACAGGGCATTGAAGGCGCGATCATTGTGATGTTGAGCCACGGCCTGGTGTCGGGTGCACTCTTCTTGTGTGTTGGCGTTATCTATGACCGCCTGCATACGCGTGAGATCAGCCGCTATGGCGGTCTGAGCGTCAATATGCCCAAATATGCTTTGCTTTTCATGCTTTTCACCATGGCGAGCGTTGGTTTGCCGGGAACCAGCGGTTTTGTGGGCGAGTTTTTGAGCCTTGCCGGCGCGTATAAGGTTTCGACTTGGGCCACGTTGATTGCGACCACTGGGATCATCCTTGGCGCTGGCTATATGCTGTATCTCTATCGCCGCATCGCCTTTGGCCCGCAGGTCAATGCAGATGCTGCCGCTATGTCGGACGTCAATGGCCGTGAAATGTGGCTTCTTGCACCTATTGCCGTCGTGGTTTTGTGGATGGGTGTGTATCCGGAAACATTTTTGGCGCCTATCCGCCGCGATGTCGCAACGATTGTCGCCCGCGTCGAACGCGCTGCACCTGCTGGGGATAGCAAACTCAAATTAGTAGACCCGACAACTGCGCCTTACCGCGTTGTGCATGGTCCGGAAAAAAACATGGCTGAGGGGAGCCATTGATAATGGAACTGAACGCTTCTCTCTCATTAGTCCGTCCGGAGCTTATACTGAGTTTCTCGGCGCTGGCGCTGTTGTTGCTGGCCGCATGGCGGGAACAGGCAGGGCGCCTGATCAGCATTTTGTCGGTCGGAGGGCTGTTTGCTGCGGCGGCTTTCGTATTTGCCTTTATGGCGAAGGGAACCGATGCTTCGGCCTTTGATGGCCTTCTGGTCAATGATGCCTTCGGCAATTTTGCCAAAATTCTCGTGTATATAGCGGCGGCAATTTCCCTGATCATTGCCCCGCGTTTCCTTGAAAAAACGGGTGCCATGCGGGCTGAATATCCCGTGCTCATCCTGCTCTCCTGCATCGGCATGGGCGTCATGGTTTCCGCGACGGACCTGATTTCACTGTACATCGGGCTCGAACTGCAAAGCCTTTCTGCTTATGTTTTGGCGAGCTTTGCGCGTTCCGATGGGCGTTCGGCTGAGGCTGGTCTCAAATATTTTGTCCTTGGCGCTTTGGCCAGCGGGATGCTGCTTTATGGAGCATCCTTGGTCTATGGCTTTGCCGGATCGACAAGCTTTGCTGCCATCGGCACGGCCATGAACGGCGAAGTCGGCCTTGGCTTGATATTCGGCATCGTGTTCATTCTGTCTGGTTTAGCGTTTAAGATTAGCGCTGCGCCGTTCCACATGTGGACACCGGACGTATATGAAGGCGCGCCAACGCCCGTGACCGCATTCTTCGCCAGCGCGCCAAAGGTTGCGGCAATTGCGTTGACCATCCGCATCGTGCTTGAGGCATTTGGCTCGCAGATTTTCGTGTGGCAACAGATCATCATTGCCGTCGCGTTAATGTCAATTATCATCGGCGCAGTTGGCGCAATTGGTCAGCAGAATTTGAAGCGCCTTATGGCCTATAGCTCAATCAACAATGTCGGCTTCATTCTGATTGGTCTTGCCACGGGGACAGAGCAGGGCATTGCCGCGATGCTGGTTTATCTGACTATCTATGTTGCGATGACTTTGGGTAGTTTCGTATGCCTGATGCAGTTGAAGGACAAGGATGGCGGTTATCGCGAAGAATTCGCCGACATATCGGGGCTTTCCAAAACGCGTCCAGCGCTGGCGGCTGCTTTTGCGATTTTCATGTTCAGCTTGGCTGGTATTCCGCCACTGTTCGGCTTTTGGGGCAAGCTGGTTGTGTTCAACGCTGCTGTTGCCGCGGGTCTTTTGCCATTGGCCGCCATCGGCATTGCCGCTTCGGCGATTGGAGCTTTCTATTACCTGAAAGTCGTCAAGGTCATGTATTTCGATGATGCCGCCGACGTGATTGGGCAAAGCGATGACAAGGTTCTCGTCTGGACTGGTGGGCTGTTGGCTGCCGCGAACTCGCCGCTTGGCTATTTTGCAATACCGGCGCTTGGTGTGTGGACGGCCTATGCCGCAAGAGCGCTTTTCTGACGCCGATATTTGAAGAAGTCACGCTGACAGGATCAACGAACGCGGACCTTTTGGCGCGGGCGGTTCAGGGCGCACCTGAGGGATTGTGGCTGCGTGCCGATGCACAAGATGGCGGACGCGGGCGGCTTGGGCGCATTTGGGAAAGTCCCAAGGGTAATCTCTTTGCGAGCACGATTGTACGGTTGCGCGATACGGACCCGTCGCCGCCCAGCCTAGCCTTTGTGACGGCTGTAGCTGTGTTTGACGCCGTGCGGCAGATCGCGCCCCAAGTGCCTATTTACGTTAAGTGGCCAAATGACATTATGACGCCGGATGGCGCAAAATTATGCGGCGTTTTGTTAGAGCGCGCGTCTGACGCTGTTGTCGTTGGCATCGGCCTTAACCTAGTTTGGCATCCGCAGAATCTTGAACGCAAAGTAACGGACCTACTTACCCGTGGTGCAACGCCACCCGATGCGCAAACGGCAGTAGAGATCGTTGCAGAGGTCTTTGCGCGCTATCTCGCTATCTGGCGTCAGTCAGGGGTCGAAGTGATTGTGCGGCATTGGGTGGCACGTGCACATCCACGCGGCACTGCTTTGTCCGCAAAGCTGCCCGATGGAGAGCATTTGGACGGCCTTTATGCAGGACTGAATGAAGATGGCGCATTGCAGCTTCGCTTGGCGGATGGTTCAATTCGTGCCATTCACGCCGCCGATGTTTTTCTAATTTAACAGGAGTGGGCTATGCTGCTCGCGATTGACACAGGTAACACCAATGCCAAATTTGCATTGGTCGACGATACAGGCAAAATATTGCAGCGGTGGCGCATCGCAACCGATGCACGGCGTACAGCTGACGAATATGCTGTCTGGCTGGATCAGCTTATCCAGATGGCAGGATATCACCGTACGGATATTGATGCGGTTATCATTGCGACCGTAGTGCCGCGAGCGCTGCACAATTTGCAGTTACTGGCGACGCGCTATTTTGGCTGTGAGGCATTGGTCGCAGGACGCGGGGCCGTTGGCTGGGGTATTCAACTGCGGGTTGCAGAACCGCATTCGGTTGGCGCTGACCGCGCCGTTAACGCCATCGCCGCGCAGTCGTTAACAGAAGGTCACAAGATCGTTATCAGTTTTGGCACGGCCACCACCTTTGATTATATCGGTCCAGATGGGTCCTATCGCGGCGGCAGCATTGCGCCCGGTGTGAACTTGTCCCTTGATGCCCTATACGCTGCGGCCGCCATGTTGCCGCGAATTGCAATCGAACCGCCACCAAATGAAAGCGTAATTGGCACAACGACTGTTGGACAAATGCAGATTGGCATCTATTGGGGCTATGTGGCGATGATCGAGGGGATGATCGCACGGATGAAAGCTGAAATCGGCGAACCGGTGTCGGTCATTGCGACTGGCGGTTTGGCTATATTGTTTCAGCAGCATGGCCATTTGTTTGACCGGGTAGAGCCGGATTTAACGCTGCGGGGGCTGGCGCTTTTGTACAGGAATAGAGAACTTACCTAATGACGACCCCAAAAAATGAACTTCTTTTCCTTGCCCTTGGCGGGTCCAATGAAATTGGCATGAACGTCAATTTGTACGGATGCGAAGGCAAGTGGGTAATGGTTGATCTTGGCCTGACATTCGCGAACTCGGAATATCCGGGTGTTGACCTTGTTTTGCCCGATCTCGAATTTATCGAGAAGCGTAAAAAAGACTTGCTCGGTATCGTGTTGACCCATGGTCATGAGGACCATATCGGCGCAGTTGCGTATTTTGCCGCCGACCTGGGCGTACCGCTTTACGCGACACCATTCACGGCAACGCTTATTCGCGGCAAGCTGGAAGAAGAAGGCATCGCCGACATAGTAGAATTGAACGTGATCCCCATGGAGGGCGCGTTCTACTTGGGCCCATTTGATTTTAAGTTTGTTACTTTGGCGCACTCGATCCTTGAAATGAGCGCCTGCTTGATCACAACGCCTTATGGAAAAATATTCCATACAGGCGACTGGAAATTGGACCCACGGCCCGTATTGGGCACACCATCAACGCAAGAGGCGCTAACCGCGATTGGCGATGGCAAAGTGCTGGCTATGGTTTGCGATTCTACCAACGTCTTCAACCTGGAAACCAGTGGCAGCGAAGGCAGTGTCAAGGATGACCTGCTAAAGTCTGTTAAGGCCGCAAAGGGCAGGGTGGTCGTCACCACATTTGCCTCCAACGCAGCACGTTTACAGACTTTAGGCGAAGTGGCACGTGAAAGCGGCCGCACATTATGTTTTGCAGGCCGTTCGCTCCACCGGATTATTGAGGCCGCGCAGGCCAATGGCTATTTGAAGGATATGCCCAAGACCATTGGCATGGAGAGCGTCGATAGCCTTCCACGTCGTGACGTTATTGTAGTGGCAACGGGGGGGCAGGGCGAAGCACGCGCGGCATTGGCGCGTATTGCTGAGGGTAACCACCCCGTAAAGCTGGAAGCGGGCGACACGGTCATCTTCTCATCGAAACAGATACCGGGCAACGAAATTGCCATTGGCATCATCATGAACAAGCTGGCTGAGCGCAACATTCTGACCGTCACGGAAAAGCAGGCGCATGTGCACGTGTCTGGACATCCAGGGCAGCCGGAGCTGGCTGCGCTGTATGATTGGATCCGGCCTGAAATTCTTGTCCCTGTCCACGGCGAACGTCGGCACATGGCGGAACAGTCGCGGTTTGCCCGTGCCCATGGCGTGCCTAAGACAGTGGTACAGTCAAATGGCGACGTTGTGCGCTTGGCACCTGGCGAACCCAAAATTATCGGCAAGGAACGCACGGGGCGTCTGATACTGGATGGAGACACCATCATTGCCGCGGATGGCGCAACATTGAACGAACGCCGCCGCCTGTCATGGTATGGGCTGATTTCAGTGGCCTTTGCGTTGGATGCTAAGGACAGAATGCTTGGTAGCCCCCAGATCCGTTTGCATGGCGTGCCGATTGAAGAGGATCTTGAGGATTTTCT
>NZ_JBIKPH010000020.1:0-24697 GCF_044357595.1 Sphingorhabdus sp.
ATCCCACTTAAGACCCGCCTATCATCAACCCGCGGCACCCCATGAGAAAGCGGAAAATACGGCTCTATCCTGAGCATCTGCGCAGCACTCAACATCGGTAAGTCACCCATCAAATCCTCCTTCATTAGGGAGAGTTTGAATCAGACGTGCCGACACAATGCAACTAATTTAACGCATCCTGAGCCTAGTAAGATTGCTTGTTTAATCTGTTCTCGTGCGTCCATGCGATACACTCCTTTACGAGTGTATTTATCACTTGGAATAATCTCGAACCTACTTGTTAAACCAAGCTCTAACCAACCCCTCCGCTGGCTTGTTTCTGATGGTGTAACCGAGATTTGGGAAGGCGGTTTGGGGCGTTAATGAGTCTGTCACAAAATAATCGTTGGCGAAAACAATGAGCCGACTTTGATTAAGGCTCTTAATGTACTCCAACTGCGCTTGTATGACGATTGCCTGAAGCGAAAAATCCGTTTCCGTAGCTTTCTGAATGCATTGGGTATTCGATGTCTGCATATCGCCTATTGCTGCTGTGCAAGCCGTCTCTTCCATATAACCAGGTAACGATAGCGCATTTCTTCGAGACTGAATGCCAAAGAAAATGAACACTGGCTTACCGTATTTGAGAACGTCGGTGATATTGCTGTTTATAGCACTTCTAAAGCCAGCAACCGTGAGTGCATCGCTTTCTTGCAACGTGTAGTCTTTGTTCCACCACATGCCTGCTTCTAGATAATCGATGTAGTTCAAATATTCTGAACCATATGCGAACCAATCACGCGCGCCGACAAAGCTTTTACCTCTAAAAACTTGCTTGACCGCTTTGATTATGGCGAGATTCTCATTGTAAAACAGTTCAATATCAGCCTCTGACTTGTTGGGTGTCTGGTAGAACATGCAGACATCACATGCAGCGTCCCACACATCGACGCCGATCGATTGATAAAAGGCAGCGCGCTCCAGCATGAATGGTTTAAACGCAGCAAACCACTTTCGATAATTGGTTGAATTGGATTCAGGTATCGGAATGAAATCCCCGTTCTTTTCCGCGAATATCTGAATTTGGTTCCACAAGACGACTTTCAGTCCCGCAGCGTGCGCAGCTTGAACGAATGCATTTAGATTTGCGTCTGACAGTGGACCAAAAGTGTCGTCCGCTTTTCTAATGGCATAGCTGCCATCGCTGTTTATGTATGCTGAGTGCCACTGTGTTATTTTGACATAACCCGCTTTTAGGCTCGCAATGCGATTAGCTGTCTTCGTGAACTCGCCTTTCAGTGCGCCAGCGCCGTTATTACAACCGTTGGGCGCATCGGGCGCTCCCTGCAGCACGAAGCCTGGATTGTTATCAAGCATGATGTCTTTGATGATGACACCACGCCCAATATTTGCATCTAGTGGAGCGCCTGACGCTGCGGGCAAAGGGCGTCGACCGATCCAAGCTTGGGGGTAGGTTACGACATCTAGATTAAGTTTGCAGGGATCTGTCTGGATATCTCGAGAATCTTTGGTCGCAACTGTGTAGCCATCCGAATATGGAACAGAAGTCTGAGTACTCACGGAGTAGGTGGTTGAACTCTCAACGGTTACGCTGACTTTGCCGGCGACACTCCCTCTCGGTCCTGTGCAGGTAATGTCTACACTAATGTTGCCCGCAGAAGCCTTTTGCACATCTCTTCGACCTGAAGTCGCCACCGTCCCCGTAGCGTCTCCATCAAGCGTACAAGAAGTCGCCCCTGTCGAAGACCAATTGATTGCAACAGGTTGGTTGATGATCGCTTTTTGTACATCAGCTTTTATTTCAACTGTAGGCGGTAAAGCCGTAACTGTGATCGGTCCACTGCTGCTGCCGCTCCCGCCACCACCGCAGCCAGTCAGAGCCAACGCTCCTGCTGCAATTGCTATCCAAGCTTGATTTTTCATGAAGCGCCCGATCATCTCAATATTGAAAGCAAGTTATGACCCCGCGCGAACGCTTAAGCAAATACCTTTACCAGCAGCATCTTCAGAGAAAAGATGTTTGGATTGGAGAGGCTTAGCTCACCAATCTTCGTCCTTCGGCATTTCTGACTGTGTAACGCTGCCGTCTTCTGCTTTTCTCGTGTGAAGTTCGTAGCGCGGACCAGTAAGCATATCCTTCTTCAGACGCGGAGTTAGATGGCTGTAATGATCCTCAATCATCTTGATACTCGTACCCATTTGCTTAGCCAAAGTGTGAATTTCCATACCATCTGTTATCAGTGCAAATGTCGCATAGGTGTGGCGCAAGCTATACAGCGTTCTGCTTTGTCCCGTGCGTGAACACACAAGCAAACCCTTAGCTTTCAAAAATGCTTTGAAGGTTTGTCTAAGGTTCTTCGTAACAGTACCATCTGACAATCTGAACACTGGCTTGTTGAGCTTAGCTTTCAGCAAAGCCTCGAACGACATATGGTTTATGTCCTCACACCTTGCGTGAATTCGTTTGAGAAAACCTAGTGTGTTGGCGCGGCAGATAATGTCTCGTCTGCCCGTCTTTCCATCAATAGACAGTTCAAGGAACTGCTTACCGTTCTCTTGAAAAACATGGACATGCTGCCACAATAAATTGTCAGCTTCCGTGCCTTCACGAATGCCTGTGTTTGCCAAGATTAGTACATAATCACGAAGCAAAAGACGCATTTCACGAGACTTTCCATCTCGTGCATGTTCAATCCAACTTGGTAAACCGCGTATAAGCGAACGATACTCTTCCAATGTGAAGTCTGGTCTGCGTTCGCTGTCTAACCCATTATTCTTGAGTAGTGGCTTGTGACTGGCTGACAGAAAACCACGCACAATCGCTTCGTCAAACACACGGTTCAGTGCGCTGTTATGTGTGTTTAATGTGCTTGCTTTTGGTTCACGCCCCATCTTTGCTACACGCCAGCGATCAAAGTCTCTGAGCGTTTCGTAATTGATGTTCTCAACAAGCATTCTACCGAAAAACGGTATCAAATACCGTTCAATGACGATGATATAATCAAGGTAAGTTTTCTTGCCTACTTCTGCTGCCAGTGCTTTGTTCATCTCAACTATGGCAAGTTTTGCGATATCGCCAAAACGCTTGGTTACCACAGGAAGCTGATGCTTCTGGCGAAACTGATATTCCATCATCAGTTTCTTGGCTTCAACCTTAGCTTCTTCAAGGTCTTTATGCTTCGCACTTACACGAACCCAGTGACCATCAATGTTGAAAGTTGCTTGCCAAACACGGCTTCTAGCCCGCTTGTACAGCTTGATGTCACCATCGTTCACAAGGACAGTTTCTGGGCTAAGAACAGGCATTCAAAACACTCGGTTAAACCTAGTGTTTATGTGCCCCCAGATTGTGATTGCGTCTACACCAAAGTGTGTGATGGGTGTGCTACGCAAGTTGACAACATTGCCAAAAAATAAGTCATTGTATTTGTTATGGAAATGGTGCCCGAGGGCGGATTTGAACCACCGACACGCGGATTTTCAATCCGCTGCTCTACCCCTGAGCTACTCGGGCTACGCGGCAAAAACCGCGTGGGAGCGCAGCCTATAGAGAGGCGAAGCGCACCTTGGCAAGTGCAAAATCAGTCCGCGCCTTCGGAACCGAAGCTATCTTCATAATCCGCCAACGGCGCTGGCACGCGATAGCCTTCATCAAGCCACTTCAACAGGTCGCGGTCCTTGCACCCCTGGCTACAGAAAGGTTTGGCTTCTGCAACTTGCGGTTTCCCGCAAAGTGGACATTGATTAGCTTTGCGCGACATGGACATGGCCATAGCCTGCGGCTTTTTCATCTGCAACCACCAGCATATCGGCGCCCGCAAGGCGAACAGCCGTCGCGCGCCATGCCGCCCATCGCTCGGACTGCAGCAATGTCGCCACGTCTGGCTGCGCTGTCACCGTCCGCGTGCCAAAACCCGTTGACTGTGCAACCGCGCGCAACAACCAATAGGCCTGTGTCTCGTCCGACAGCGCAGCGATACGCGTACCGAACAGATGGTCGAGGACCGACGGCCTTGGCCGCGCACGCACGACCTGCATGAGGCCATAACCGTTGATGGCGGTTCGTTCAAAAGGTCGCGCGTCAGACCTGGACGCAGCATCAAATATTTCGGCGATCTGCGTGCGCTGCGCCTTCGCTTCCATCGACACAAAATCAATCATGACCATCGCGCCCACTTGGTAGAGGCGCAGTAGACGCGCGATCTCTGCCGCTGCGACCTGATTGATATCAAAAGCACTGCCAATGCCATCGACATCGAAAACCAACCCTGCCTTGGTACGCTGAAAGCTTATAATGACCGAACCCAGCTGTGACTGGCCAGATAGCGCGATATCAAAACCGTCGACAATGGATGCGCTTATCACAGGCTGTTCAAAGGACGTCAGACGGGCGTCCCACAGGGCGTCCTTCGGCAATGACGGCAGAGCTCCGCTATCGCGCAACGCAATCTCAGTTGGCTTGATACGCCCAGGCTCCGCAATCGCCTCACGCGTGACCTCAAAAGTAACACGCGCACCCTCCGGATCACCAATTTTGCTGCGCAGCAAAAGCTCGTGCCCGTCATCGGTAACGACATACGCGCCCGACGGTGTTTTGCGGTCAATGCGGCCAGTGCCAGTTTCGCCCAAGGCCCATAAAGCATCACGCTGGATATGGATTTCAACGATGTTTCCGTTCTCGACGTGCGCAGCCCGCCGCTCGCCCGGCGCATCATCGCGCCAAATTTCAGGCAAGCGGATAACCCGATGCCCGCAACAGACTGCGCGTTTCGTACAAGGGCAACCCGATAACACCCGAATGGCTACCCGCCATCCAGTCGATCAATGCCTCTGCCCTGCCCTGAATGGCATAACCGCCCGCCTTGCCCAGCCCCTCGCCGCTCTCGATATAGCTTTCGATTTCTTCGGGCGACAAACGTTTGAAGCGGACAATGCTGTCGCAAATTCTGCTCCGCAGCCGGCCATCGCCATCGATAACTGCAACCGCGCTGAGGACATGATGGCGGCGGCCGCTTAACAATGTCAGACACCCGCGTTGCATCTCGGCATCGGTTGCTTGCTGCAATATCCGGCGGCCCACGGCAACGGTTGTGTCCCCTGCAACGACAATTTCCCCAGAGGCGCGCGAAACGGCCACTGCCTTTTCCTCTGCCATGCGCAGCGCATAGACGCGCGGCACCTCACCCTTGCGCGGGGTCTCGTCAATATCTGGTGAGGCGATACGCCCAGGCTCCACGCCCAGACGCGCCAAAAGGTCGCGACGACGCGGGCTGGAAGAAGCCAATATAAGTGTAGGGATCAGACCCAAGGTCTGCGGCCCTTATTTGAAGCGGTACGTGATCCGGCCCTTGGTCAGATCATATGGTGTCAATTCGCACAGAACTTCGTCTCCCACGAGAACGCGAATACGGTTCTTGCGCATTTTTCCGGCAGTATGGCCCAACACTTCATGGCCATTTTCGAGTTCGACGCGGAACATGGCGTTGGGCAGCAATTCACGGATTGTCCCACGCATTTCGAGTAATTCTTCTTTTGCCATTCGGCCCCTTAAATCTTCAAAAATTCAAACTTGTTGCGCCTGTAACCCTAATGTTCGAAAAAGGGAAGCGCTACAGTGCAATCACCTCCTTGCGACAAAACGCTGCAAAGTTCACCTTTATAATGACGCGTAATGCGTTATATATGCCTCCAACAACTATATAGCTTGAGCTCCTCCCCCCATGAAACGTTCCTTGTTCAGTGCACTTTTGCTTGCATCGACTGCTGTGCCCGCCATGGCAACAAACGATGTTCAGTCCACCGGAAGCACAGTCGCTATTTCCAATGCCGATGCCGCTGAACCGGTCGAAGCAAATTCATCTGGAGAAATCATTGTAACCGCGGAGCGCATTCGGGGGTCAGTGGACACCGACGTGCCACCGGTTGAGGAGCTGAACGAAGCGGATATCGCTGCCATCGGTGCATCTTCATTGACCGACTTGGTCGCCGCAGTGGCACCACAGGCCAATTCCGGGCGTGGCCGCGGCGGCGGCATGCCCATCATATTGCTCAATGGACAACGCGTTTCAGGTTTTCGCGAACTGCGGGACTTGCCGCCCGAAGCCATCCGGCAAGTTCAAATTTTCCCCGAAGAAGTGGCACTGAAATACGGCTTTCGCCCTGACCAGCGGGTCATTAATTTCATCCTAAAAGATAATTTTGCCTCTTTTGCCACTGAAATTGAGCATGCGCAGCCCGAAGACGGCGGCTTTGGTACAGACCAAGTTGAAGCCACGTTGACACGGATCGGAAGCAAGGCGCGGTTCAATCTTGATATTGAACTGGAAAGATCAACTGCACTTACGGAATCGGAACGCGACCTGATTGTGCCGGGTGGTTCGCTTTTGGCCCGCGGCGGCAATGTAAGCGGTCTTGGTCCCAATGGCGAAATTGCGCCAGCACTTAGCGCTCTGGCCAGAAGTCGTGTGACGCAAGCCGGAATACCTTTAGGTATTACCAACCCTTCGCTGTCGCAATTTGCGGGCACTCCAAACCGCTTGAACGATAGCGATATCGGAGATGTCCGCACGTTGCTGCCACGCACCGAACGGCTTGAAGTCAATGGCACATGGAGCAAGTCGCTTGGACCGCAAACGGCGTTATCGCTGAACGCCAACTATGCCCTGAACGGAAGCGAATCTCTTCTTGGTTTGCCCGGCACAAGCTTTGTCTTGCCGGGTAGTAGCCCCCTCTCCCCATTTGGACAGGATGTGATCCTCAGTCGCTATTTTGACACACCCCGCCCGCTGGAACGCGAAAGCGAAACTAATGTGTTTCAGACTGGTAGCACGTTCAACCATGTACTTGGCAGCTGGCGCTGGACAGTGACGGGCAATTATGCCCGCACCGCCAATCAAACACGCACGACGCGCAATGCCGATTTCACCGCTTTGCGAGCTGGCGTCCTTGCCGGAACAGTTAACCCTTTCGCTGCTGATTTTGGCGCAAACTTGCTGTTCCTCGCCCCCGATCTCGCCAGCAGCCTAAACCAGAATATGGATGTACGCAGCACGCTTGCAGGAACAGCGCTGAAATTGCCCACGGGCGACGTGCAAATGACTTTTGCCTCGGGCTTCACGCGGCAAATGCTGGACAGTGAAACATGGCGCTCATCGGTTACCAATAATGTGGCGCTGCGCCGAAACATTATGAACCATTCAGTCAACGCTGAACTGCCGCTCACTACCCGGGACTATGGTTTTGGCTCGGTGATTGGCGAGTGGGCAACCAACGGCAATATTGGGTACAGCGATTTGTCCGACTTTGGCCAATTGTTAGATTATGGCGCTGGCCTGCGGTGGGCCCCTGCCCGCAATTTGACATTTCAGGCATCCATTACTGGCGACGAAAACGCGCCCGGAATTGGCCAGATCGGCAACCCGACTTTGGTTACACCCAATGTTGCCACCTATGATTTTACCCGCGGCGAAAGCCTATTCATTAACGTGATCACTGGCGGTAACGCTGCCCTTATCGGCGAAAAGCGCCGCGATCTTATCCTGAATGCCAACTGGACACCGAATTTCGTCAAAGATTTCGCGCTTCAGTTCAGCTATTTCAAGAATAATAGTCACAATACGACCGCCGCACTCCCTTTGCTCACGCCAGAAATTGAAGCCGCCTTCCCCAGCCGCGTTGTGCGTGATGTCAATGGCCGCCTAGTGAGTATTGACCAGCGCCCCGTTAACTTCGACCGCGAAACATCGCAACGCATTCGCTGGGGCTTTAACGTGTCGGGCAACATCGGCGCTGCGCCAGCCGCCAGAGGCCCTTTTGGCGCCCCTCCTAGTGCAGGTGCACCCAGAGGTCCCAACGCTGTCACAGGCGCCCCTGCTGGCGCACCACGTGCTGCCGGCGGCAGAGCGTTCGGTGGTGGTGGTGGATTTGGCGCCGGTGGGGGGCAACCAAGCCGCTGGAATATCGCGTTGTACCACACATACCGTATTCAGGAAGAAATCCTCATTCGCCCAGGGGTGCCGATTTTGGACTTGCTCAATGGTTCAGCCACAAGCGGCAATGGTGGCGCGGCACGGAATGAAGTCGAGCTTTCGGGCGGTATGTTTCACAAGGGCTTCGGTTTGCGTCTGCAAGGAACCTATAAGAGCGGGACAACTGCCAAGGGCACCGGCCTTCCCGGCAGTAACGACCTAAGATTTAGTGACATCGCCGCCATCAACGTGTTTCTGTTTGTCAATCTCGACCAACAGGCCCGCGTGGTTAAGGCTGCGCCCTTCTTGAAAGGAAGCCGCATAACATTGCGTGTCGAAAACATCCTGAACGATATCGTCGATGTGCGTGACCAAAATGGCAATGTGCCGCTTGGTTATCAGCAAGGCTATATCGACCCACGCGGCCGTGTCTTTGAATTGAGCGTTAGAAAGCGGTTCTAAGCCGGCCGTTTAGTCGGCGCACTATTTCGGGAATACCCGGCCCAGCAAGCAATGCGGCTTGGTCCAGCCAATATCACCATCGATTTTTGCGAGTGCTACCAACCAATCCCAGAAATTCTCCGGCAAATGGTGCTTGCATCTAAGTCTGACAAACAAACCACTAAGACCAAAAAAACCGCCCCCCAAAGGGGACGGCTATTGTGAAGCCTGCGGGTGGCTTATTTGGAAGCCAGCGTAATGGCCACTGGAGGTGCCTTGTCTGGGTCAGACGCGATATAGGCAGGGTTAAAGCGCTCCGCCCAAGCTTCAGCCTCTTTCAACCACTCAATGTGCACGTCTTCATAGGGCAGATTATGCGTGCCCTTAGGCTGCTCGACATATTTAAAATCTATCCCCTCTTTCTTGCCTGAACCTTTCAATCGCGACACCAAAGTGCGCGATTGCTCGATAGGAATACGGGCATCGCGTAATCCGGCGACAATCAAGATCGGCGACCATGGGCCGTTCGTATTCCGTGCGGACGAAATGCTGATCAAGTCATCCGCGGTTGCTTGGAAGTTCGCTCCAAATTCACCGAATGACCGCGTGTCATATGCTTTCATCATTGGAAAATCATAGACCCCCGCGCCCGCGATTGCGCATTTCCATTTGTCCGAGTCACGTTGCGCACCGCGCGCCGTAGCATATCCGCCATAAGACCAACCCATAATGCAGGCCCGCTTGGGATCAATCAATCCAGACTGAGCAAACCAAGTCAAAGCATCGTTCAAATCATCTTGCATACGCATGCCATAACCATTGGGCTTGCGGCCTTCCTTGACGAATTCTTTGCCATAGCCCCCTGAGCCACGATAATTGGGCTGAATGACAACATAACCAAGCTCTGCCATCGCTTGATGCCATGGGAAGAAGCCGAATTCTTGTTGATCACGGACGCCGTAAGGGCCGCCATGGGGCATAACAATAACGGGAAGATTTTTGCGGACTGGACGGTGGCGGGGATAAGTGACCACCGCATCAATCTCGAGGCCGTCCGACGCCTTATACCGAATTGAATCGGTTGGGTTCATCTTAAAATCCTTGAGCACAGGGTGAGCCCAACCGAGAAGGTTCAGGTTACCGGTCTGCGTATCAAATAAATAATATCCACCCGGTGCGTCGACATCTGCAATGAGCATCAGGATTTTTGTCTCGCCATCATTGGTCGCAATAATTTGAGCATTCCCACGTCCAAAGCCTTCATCCATAAGCCTTTGGACTTCCGCTAGGCGAGGTTCAAACCAGCGTATCCGATCCCTATTGCTCGTGTAAGATACACCGGCAAGTTGGTTCCGGTCTTTATTGGCAATTGGTCCATCTACATCATATCCTTTGACGCCAAATACTGGTTCGCCAACGATCTGCATGGTCTTCAGGTTCACTTTATAAACCTTGCGATATCCATCCTTGTTGCTCGTCGCGATGGCCATGTCAGGTTCATCGAGGAAAATATCGGGTGTAATCTGCGTGCCCGTAAATGTTGTATCGGCTTCATTCGAGACTGTCTTCATCGTACCGCTAGCATCAGATCGATACATCAGCCGCTGTTTGCCGCTGTCGCCGTCACTGCCAACACCAGCTCGAATGACGCCTTTCCCATCTACCAACCAACTGCTTACTTCAACATTCGGGCGCATAACTGTTTTGAACTTGCCAGAGCGAACGTCTACTTCGATGACTTCTGGGTATTCGCTATTGCTCATGTCTTTCAGGACATTGCGCGAGACCAATAAGGTCTCCTTCTCATTGTCTATAAACAAGATGTTTGCGCCGCTTCTACCAGCACCTTCCCAAGCGAGCGGGCTTATTTTTTTGGTTTCAATATCATAGGATACCAACCGGGCAACGTCAGAACGGCGACCACCAATGATTTCTCGCGACGCAACAGTGAAAACGATCGTGCGGTTCCCTACAAAGCGCCATGAGCCTATTGTGCGGTCCCCCGCCTCACGAAATTCTTCTGCTTGGGCAAAGAATACGGGAGCAGATCCAGGTTTCGTGACATTGATATAGCCCAAGCTATCGACCCCATCCTTAGTCATCATCACAGCGATTTTAGTTCCATCGGGCGAAAGGCGGGGAGAACGCATAAACGGGCGCTTGCCAAATACTGCCGTATCAACGCGACCTCTTGGAGCATTAACAATGATTGTACCGGCATCGGCCGCCTGCATCGCTGCCGCATTGACTGGAGCGGCTCCGGTTCCCGTTTCTGCAGCCAAAGCAAAAGCGCACATAGAAGGGGCGGCATTCGCGAACAATGCCGTAAAAATCAATTTTTTCACAATCTCTGCTCCCAAGAAAAAATTTCCACCCCATCGTTATACGTTTGAAGAGAGGAGACGCAAGCAACACAAAATGCTGTGTCCAAGTTTTTTGATCAACGGCCCTGATTTGTATGAAAAACCCCGCCGGAATCTCTTCCAGCGGGGTTTCTAAAGCTTAACGAATGTTAAGATTTACATGCCGCCATGGGCCAGTGCTGCCAATAGAAGCAAAGCCACGATGTTCGTGATCTTGATCATTGGATTTACAGCAGGTCCAGCGGTGTCCTTATAAGGGTCACCGACGGTATCGCCAGTTACGGCTGCTTTATGGGCCTCCGAGCCTTTACCGCCATGGTGGCCATCTTCGATATATTTCTTGGCATTGTCCCATGCGCCGCCGCCCGATGTCATCGAGATGGCAACGAACAGTCCGCCCACAATCACGCCAAGCAGAAGCGCGCCAAGAGCCGCAAAGCCCTGTGCTGAGCCTGCGACCCAGCTGATCACGAAATAAACGACGATTGGTGCCAGTACTGGCAGCAACGAAGGAATGATCATTTCCCGGATCGCTGCCTTAGTCACCAAATCAACGGTGCGGGCATAATCGGGCTTCGACGTGCCATCCATGATGCCGGGGTTGCTGGCGAATTGGTCACGCACGTCCTTTACCACTTCACCGGCTGCCTTGCCGACTGCAGTCATGCCCATTGCTCCGAAGAGATATGGCAACAACGCACCCAGCAGCAGACCGACGATGACATAGGGATTCATAAGGGTGAAATCGACGCCGCCTTCTGCAAGGCCGAGCTTTTCCGAGTAGAACGCCAGGTCAGCGGTATAAGCACCGAACAGAACGAGTGCCGCCAGAGCCGCTGAACCGATGGCATAGCCCTTGGTCACGGCCTTGGTAGTGTTACCCACTGCGTCGAGCGCATCGGTCTTTTCACGGACTGATTTATCCATTTCCGACATTTCAGCGATACCGCCTGCGTTATCAGTGACCGGCCCATAAGCGTCCAGCGCGACGACCATACCGGCCAAAGCCAACATCGAGGTTGCAGCGAACGCAATACCGATAATGCCCGCCAGCTGGAACGAGACGATGATGCCAACACAGATAACCAAAGTCGGCAATGCTGTTGATTCAAGGCTAATCGCCAAGCCCTGAATGACGTTGGTGCCGTGACCGGTTTCCGATGCCTTGGCAATCGAACGAACCGGACGGTAGTTGGTGCTGGTATAATATTCGGTGATCCAGACCAGAAGCCCGGTGACGGCCAAGCCGACCATCATGGCATAGAACAATGTCCAACCAGTGAAACCGCCGGTGCTGTAAGTCACTACGGCATTCATATCGCCGCCGAGCGTCTGGTATGTGACATAACCAATCGCCGGAATAGAAGTGACTGCGGTGACCAGGAAACCCTTGTACATCGCACCCATGATGTTGGTACCGCCGCCCAAACGAACGAAAAAGGTGCCCAAAATCGAGGTCAGAATGCAGATACCGCCGACAACCAGTGGCAACGACATCAGGTTCAACAGTTCAGCCGCTGGCATCGTAGCCGGCATCAACAAGGCAAGCAAAACCATCGTTGCGCCAATGGTCACAACATAGGTTTCAAACAAGTCGGCCGCCATACCAGCACAATCGCCAACGTTATCGCCGACATTATCGGCGATCGTCGCAGGGTTGCGGGGGTCATCCTCAGGAATATTTGCTTCGACCTTACCAACCAGGTCAGCGCCTACGTCCGCAGCCTTGGTAAAGATACCACCGCCCAGACGCGCGAAGATCGAAATCAGCGATGCGCCGAACGCCAATGCCAGCAAACCGTCGATAACCGGACGGCTGTTCGGCAGGTTCATCGCGACTTCAGTGAGATAATAAAAGAAACCGGCAATCGCGAGCAACGCAAGGCCAGCCACAAGCATACCAGTGATTGCACCGGCATTAAACGCCATCGTCAGGCCTTTTTGAAGGCTTTCGCTAGCGGCCTGCGCAGTACGGACGTTGGCACGAACCGAGATGTTCATCCCGATAAAGCCGGTCGCACCAGACAACACAGCGCCAAGGACGAAACCGACAGCAGACAGCGGCCCGAGGAACACACCGACCAGAACCGCAACGATCACGCCAACAATGGCGATAGTGCGATATTGGCGGGCCAGGTAGGCGCCGGCGCCTTCCTGAATAGCGGCTGCAATTTCCTGCATCCGCGGTGTGCCGGCCGATGCAGCAAGCACCGAGCGACTTGTTATAATTCCATAAAGTACGGCAACAAGCCCGCACAATATAGCCATAATTGACAAAGACATAAACTGTCCCTTCCCCGTTTTTCTTTGTTAGAAACACTCTTCCGGTGCACCCAGAAAGGCACACAAGCGGGTGCGGTATAGGGTGGCTTTGTAGTATGACGCAACCCATAAAAACGGCCTTGTGGGCCGGTTTGGCTTATTAATGTTGATAACCGAGCATCGGGGGCAATTTTACCGGATCCGCGCCGTCTTTCAAGGTGAGACCGCCGCCGGATAAAACACTCCCAATGGTGGTTGCCTGCACCGGTAGCGTCAAGTCTGGCCGCGCTGTGAACAACAATTGGTAATCATCACCCCAGCTTGCGGCCTGCAACCGGCTTTCGAGGCTGTCGGTGCGGCAACTTATATATAAGGGCGACAAAGGCACGCAGGCGAGGTCGATTTCGATACCAACTTGGCTAGCGGCGGCCATGCGTTCGGTGTCCAGCAGCAAGCCGTCTGACACATCCATCATCGCCGTGACAATCGGCGCAAGCGCTTGGCCGTCGGCTACCCGCGCGACTGGCCGGTTAAACGCCTCGGCCAGCGGCCCAACCTCATCAAAACCAGCGTCCATGAGCTCAAATCCAGCCAAGGCATCGCCCAGCGTCCCTGTCACATAGAGTATATCGCCTATTTGCGCACCGGATCGCGATGGCACGGGGCGATGGGTTGCCATGCCAAGGGCAGTTAACCCAAGCGCGCGCTTGTCACCACGATTGGCGACAGTGTCCCCGCCGAGCAAAGCTACGTCGTAATGCGCCAGCGCCTTTTCCAACCCAGCGGCAAAGGCCCTGTCCCACGCATCATCACCAAGCATAAAGCCAAGCAGCACGCCAACGGGAGCCGCTCCCTTTGCGGCAAGATCGGACAGATTGGACGCAACCAGCTTCCAAGCGACATCCGCAGGATTTGCGTTTGACCGGAAATGTATACCTTCCGCCATCATATCGTGCGTGATGATTAACGATGCGTCACCCATGTCGATCACCGCCACATCATCCAACAAACCGCGCGCAGCAGGATCAGTGGCAAAGCCTCGCAATAGATTGATGAACGTGGATTCGGTGGTCATAGCGCCACGTTAACGTATCGCATGGGCAATCAGAACCTTTATCAGAAAAAGGCGCTCAGCGGGGGCGTACGTCCTTCGCAACGGCATCCAACAAGCCGTTCACAAACTTGGCGTCCTTCTTGTCGAAAAACGCATGGGCGACATCCAGATATTCGTCGATGACCGTCGCCGTTGGCACATCGGGCCGCGCGATCAATTCATAGGTGCCACAGCGCAGAAGCTGCAGCATCGTCTTGTCCAAACGATCCATCTTCCATTTTTCGCCAAGTTTGCCATCAACAAGCACATCGATTTCGGCGCGACGGGCATCAACGCCCGACACAACGTCATCGAAGAAATCGGGGTCGGCATCCGCATATTGCGCATCTTCGATTTCCTGCCCCAGACGGTGCGAGTGAAATTCGTTCAACAGACGGGCAATGCCGATGTCTTCCATATCCATTTGATATAACGCCTGCACAGACGCGAGGCGTGCAGCCGAACGGGATTTGGATTTCGTACTGGCGCTATGCGCACTCATAATCTTTTCCTGACACTCGCCGCATGGGCGGGTAAACCTTCGGCATCAGCCAGCGTTGCTGCTGCTGGGCCAATTATATTGATGGCGTTTCTGTCGAGCGCAATGAAACTGGTACGCTTCATGAAGTCGAGCACCGATAGGCCAGACGCGAAGCGCGCACGCCGTCCGGTGGGCAATACATGATTTGGTCCGGCAACATAATCGCCAATCGCCTCGGGCGTCATACGGCCCAAGAAAACCGATCCGGCGTGACGGACAAGGTCGAACAAGCGTTCTGCGCGGTCATCGTCAACAGCCAGTTCAAGATGCTCGGCCGCAAGCCGATTAACCAGAGGCATTGCGCCTTCCAGATCATCACCCACGATAATCGCGCCGAAATCGGCCCAGCTCTGCCGCGCAACCGCGCCCGTTGAAAGCGCCGTAAGCTGCACATCAACTGCAGCTGAAACTTGGTCTGCGAAATCAGCGGTGTCGGTGAACAAGATCGACTGGCTTGTGGGGTCATGCTCGGCCTGACTTAACAAATCGGCGGCAATCCAATCGGGGTCATTTTGGGCATCGGCAACCACGACAATTTCCGAGGGTCCGGCAACCATGTCGATGCCAACAACACCATAAAGCTGACGCTTGGCCTCTGCTACCCAAGCATTTCCTGGGCCAGTGATGACGTCGACCGGCCGAATGCGTTCCGTACCATACGCCAGCGCCGCAATCGCTTGCGCCCCGCCCACGCGCCAGATTTCATCGACGCCCGCCAAATGCGCGGCAGCCATCACGGTCTGGTTGGTCTCCCCGCCCGGGGTTGGGGTAACCATGACAATACGCGCGACACCTGCTACCTTGGCCGGAATAATGTTCATCAACACCGAGGAAGGATAGGCCGCACGGCCGCCGGGCACATAGACCCCTGCGGCATCAACCGCGGACCAGCGCGCGCCCAGCCGCACATTGTCACTGTCGCGATAGTCGCGATTTTCGGGCAGTTGCGCCTGATGATAGGCCTCAATACGTTTCGCTGCGAGCGTCAACGCATCCCGCAAGTCTGCATCCAGCCCTTCATAAGCCGCCTTGCACTGCGCTGCGTCGATCTCCCAACCAGCGCTGTTCAGGTCGAACCCGTCAAAGCGCTGAGTCATTTCCACAAGCGTTGCGTCTCCGTGCGCCCGCACATCGCGGATAGTCTGCACGACATCTCTCGATACGTCAGCATCCGCCTCACGCCGGCCATTTACCAGCGCGTCAAATGCTTCGGAAAAACCGGTGTCGGATGCATTAAGCCGCTGCACGTGATCCCGTCAGCTCGCGAAAGCGTTGCACCATGGCCGGAATAGTCCCACTCATCATCTTATATGCCGCACGGTTGACAATAAGGCGTGCGGACACTTGGGAAATGATCGCCGTTTCGACGAGCCCGTTTTCGGCTAGTGTCTTGCCCGAAGACACCAAGTCAACAATACGGCCCGAAAGCCCAAGCGAGGGCGCAAGTTCCATCGCGCCGTTCAACTTCACACATTCGGCCTGAATTCCGCGCGCATGATAATAACGGCTCGTTGTGGTGGGATATTTGGTGGCAACGCGGATATGCCCGCCATTGACATCGTCCGCTGCGCCCTGCGGCATCGCAACCGAGATACGGCAGCGGCCAATGCCAAGGTCAACGGGCGCATACAGCTCCGAATAGTCAAATTCGTCGATAACGTCGGAGCCGACGATACCAATATGCGCCGCACCGTGGGCCACAAAGGTCGCCACGTCGAATGCGCGCACGCGAATGATGCTGACCGCTGGGTCATTGGTCGCAAACAGAAGCGCGCGGCTAGCCTCGTCAAAAAACGCCGGCTCAGGCTGTATGCCCGCCGCGTGCATTAACGGCAAAGCTTCGTCGAGGATCCGTCCCTTAGGGATTGCAAAGATGATTAGTTCAGTCACAATGGCCGCGCTTTAGGGGGCGCGGGCGGAAAGGGCAATATCGCAGTGCCTATGGTGCGATGTGATTTTAGCATCAGTGCACGCATATCCTATACACTCCACGATTAAAGTAAGAATTGCTCCATCGCCGCGTTCACCGCATCGGGTCGTTCCCAAGTGACAAAATGTCCGCAATTCTCGACTGGGGCGATTGTCACGTCGGGAACCAATTCTTCGATGCCATCGATATTACTTGGCGGCAAAGCGAGGTCGTCCATAGCCCATACGACTAAGGTCGGGATCATCAGCAGCGGAAACGCACTGGCGGCAAAAGCCGGGATTTCAGCATCTTCATCCATCGTTGGCACATATAGCGCAGAGGCGCGGTACCAGTTGAGCATGCCGAAACAGGCATCGCGATCCGCCCAATCCGCAAGCAACGCGGTGCTTTCCTCAGGCTCCATCGCGCTCGATTTATCCCATTTAACGGTCTTGAGCATTAAACCGGTCAGCCCCTGATCCTGCACAAGCGCATCATTTGATGTATCGCGAAAATCAATCATATATTGGCTGGATGCCCGCTGGTTCATATCGGTAATCAACAGGCGTTGAAAAAGATATGGATGGGGCGCGTTGGCAATAACGGCGCGCCGCACACGGCCTGCCCATGCAGGGTTGGAGGCATCGGGTTGACCATTTAATGCAACGCTCCATGCAATTGCACCACCCCAGTCATGCCCGGCGATTACAAATTGCTGCACATTAAGCGCATCGGCCAATGCGAAGATATCGGCGGTCAATTTGTCGGCTGTATACGCCTCCACCTCTTTAGGCTTTGATGTACCCCGATAGCCACGCTGGTCGGGCGCGATGCAATAAAAGCGGTCGGCAAAATGCGTGATCTGGTGCCGCCATGTACGGTGCGATTCGGGAAATCCATGCAAGAATATGATTGCGGGATGTGCAGAGTTTCCAGCGGTAAACACATCCATATCAACGCCCGTCGACAGCGACAGGCGATGCGAGGAAAGATCAATCATATCATTCTGCCCTAAAAAAGCGCTGGTGTTTCAACTCACCCGTTTCACGCGGATACCTTTGTTGTCCAGCACAAGGATATAGCTACCCAAGGCCGCCCGTTTGATTTTAAACTTCTTACCGTTTTTCAGGAATGCTGAAGTTCCCTCCGTCGTCTGCCAAGTCCCTGCGTTCGCGGCGGTAAACTGGTACATGCTATAAGGCAGGGTCTGAACATTAGCCAACGCGCCTTCAATTTCTTTAAACTCATTTGCCTGATCCTCAGCACTTTCGCCGAAGAATGGGATATTGGGCAAAGCAAATCCAAACAGCGACTTCTTCGTCTTTCGCACTTCGCCTTGGTCCAGCATCACAACCTGCTTGTTTGCGGTTGCAATTTCCAGCGCCTGTGTCGCAGTGTCGAAGCATTGCAGCCGTGCGGCCGCGTCGGTTATTGGTCGGCATGCTACAATGTCGGTATATACCTTCGGACGAACAACCTCTTTTTCAGTGGCATAAACGGATGGCGCATATATCGCCGCAAGCAAGATAGCATAGGTCAGCTTGGACATGGGTTTGTCTCCGTTGTGGGCCGTTTTATGCGTTGGAGAATAGCTAAACTTCGCCCGGGGCAATAGCCTTTATTGCCAACGCATGCACCCGCGTTCCAGGAATATCGCCCAACGCTTTGTTCACCATACGCTGCCGCGTCAAGCGAGATACGCCTGTGAATAGCGCGCTTTCAATCTCAATCGCAAAGTGGGATTCGCCAGACCCATCATCGCCGCTGTGGCCATGATGCCGTGCGCTGTCGTTAATTACGGAAAGGCGGCTTGGTTCGAATGCTGCTTCAAGCAACATTTCCATTTCTATGTGTGCAGGACCTTTTTTCATCTGCCGCTCTTCCCATATGACAGGTTTTTCGCCAAGGAAAATCATGGCCGCCGACCGTTCCACTGACCGATTTCATGGCCGCATTCAAGGGGACGGGCGGCAATGCGCCTATCCGCGCTGCTACGAAGCTGGTGAGTTTCGTGCGCCCGATCCGCACGGTCAAACAGCGTCGTCCAATGGTCCGGGCGACTATCAGTATCTCTGCCTCGACCATGTCCGCGCGTTTAACGCCGGCTATAACTGGTTTGCCGGCATGACGGCCGACGAGATTTCCATGGCGCAAAGCCCTATATATGCCTGGCCAAGCGAGGCACATGCCTTTCGTGCGAACGGCAATGTTGATTCGCCGCCCAAATGGGCGGACTTCAAAGACCCGCTGGATGCCATTTCCACGCGATTCCGTTCGCGTCTGCCACAGGAACGCGCCGATGGCCATTTTCTGTCGCCTGAGGACCGCCAGGCGTTAAAGACGCTAGGGCTTGGCGAGGATGCGGACCGGCGGGCATTGCGTAGCGCCTATTCCGCAAAGGTGCGTGCTTATCATCCAGATAAAAATGGCGGCAACAGGTCTCATGAAAAGGCTTTGCAAGACGTGATTGCTGCTTATACGCATTTAAAAAAGCAGAGTGCGTTCGCGTAACGAACAACCTCCGCTTCCCGTTCGCGTCCGGCATATTCCCCACGAACGGCGCAGGGACATCAAAACTGAACCGAGAAGAGACGACATGACAGACATTCCAAATATCCAAGCCGACAGCCGCGATAAGACGATCCTCGCTGCACCTGACAAAATGGTCAGCGTGCGTGAAGTGTTCGGTATCGATGTCGATATGGAATGCCCTGCTTTCTCAATCGCCGACGAACGGGTGCCAGACACCGACGACAGCTATGTCTTTGACCCCGACACAACATTGGCGATCCTCGCTGGCTTTGCTTTTAACCGCCGTGTGATGGTTCAGGGTTATCACGGCACCGGAAAGTCGACACACATCGAACAGGTTGCCGCGCGCCTGAAATGGCCATGCATCCGCATCAACCTTGATGCGCATATCAGCCGTATCGACCTCATCGGGCGTGACGCCATTGTCTTACGCGATGGCCAGCAAGTGACCGAGTTCCGCGAAGGTCTATTGCCTTGGGCGCTGCAGACGCCAACCGCATTGGTGTTCGACGAATATGATGCTGGCCGCCCCGATGTGATGTTCGTGATCCAGCGCGTGCTTGAAACCGAAGGCAAGCTGACGCTGCTCGACCAAAACCGCGTCATTCGGCCTAATCCCTATTTCCGCCTCTTTGCGACCGCCAACACCGTTGGTCTGGGTGACACCAGCGGCCTGTATCACGGCACGCAAGCGATTAACCAAGGCCAGATGGACCGTTGGAACATCGTTGTTGGCTTGAACTATCTGCCTGCGCAGGTCGAAAGCGAAATCGTTTTGGCCAAGGCATCGGGCACGGACGCCGTGACGGTCGCAAACATGGTGAAGGTCGCCGAGATGACGCGTCAGGGCTTCATCAATGGTGATATTTCAACGGTAATGAGCCCGCGTACAGTTATAACATGGGCACAAAACACCGCGATCTTCAAAAATGTAGGCTTTGCGTTCCGCTTGTCGTTCCTGAACAAATGTGACGATGCAGAACGCGCCTTGGTCGCCGAATATTATCAGCGCGTTTTTGGGCAAGACCTGCCTGAAAGCGTTGTTGGCAAATCAAAGTAACTAACGGCTATCTCGCTGTTCCAAGTTGAAAGGACGCTTTATGCAACGCATCGCACTGGCACTCGCACTTCTGCTCTCCACCTCGCCGGCATTTGCCGCGCTGAAAGCGGGAACACGGGCAACCGACTTTACTACGCAAGCCGTTCTTGCTGGCAAGGCTGACACCTTCAACCTCAATAAGGCGCTGAAGCGCGGCCCCGTTGTGCTATATTTTTATCCGAAGGCATTCACGTCGGGTTGCACCGTTGAGGCGCATGAATTTTCTGAAGCTGCGGACGACTTTGCCGCGTATGGCGCATCGCTTGTGGGCATGTCAGCAGACAATATCGACACGCTGAAGCGTTTTTCGGTTGAAGCATGCCGCAACAAATTCGCCGTTGGCATCGCGACCAAGCCAATGATCAAAGATTACAAGGTCAGCTTGCCTATGGCCGGCATCACTAACCGGACGACCTATGTGATCGCGCCTGATGGTAAAGTGCTGTTTGCTTATTCCGACCTTGGCGTAAAGGGCCATGTATCTGGCGCCTTGAACGCGGTAAAAGCTTGGCGGGCAGCCAATCCCAAAGGGTAATGATGCGTAAAACGCCTCTCTTGCATTTGTCCCTGCTGCGCGCGGGCCGCACCACGGCTGTCGAATATGGCGACATCCCGCACAGCACGCTCGCGCAAAACCCGCGCTATAAACCTGCGCAGAGCGATAGCGCAGTGGTTGCAGGTAGGGACTACCTGCCTAATTTCCGCCGCCGCGTGCAAAAGACTACCTGACTAATGTCGCATGAATCCCCCCTTGAGCAGTTTAAGCAGGTTCTGACGGGCACAGCCCGCGCACTTGCGCATGAGCCGGAAGTCGAATTGGCCTTCACCGCCGATGCGCCAAGCCAGGCTGGCAAAAATTTCAAGGTTCCGATGCCGGGTCGCTTGCTTCCTCCCGATCAGGTGGCCGAAGCACGGGGATTTGCCGACAGCTTTGCGCTGAAGCTGAAATATCATGATGCTGCGCGCCACGCCGCCTTGCGACCGTCCGAAGTCATCGCTGGCGCGACCTTTGACGCCGTGGAAAACGCGCGGGTCGAGGCGCTGGGTTCGTGCAACATGGCGGGGATTGCAGCAAACATTGGCCATGCGCTTGAGCTAAAACTGCGCACTGACCCCATCAGCCGCGCACAGGCCGCCGACGAAGTGCCTATCTCGACAGCATTGTCGTTGATCGTGCGCGAGCGCCTCACAGGCTTGCCCGTCCCCGCTGGTGCAGCCGCTGGGGTCGACATGCTGCGTGGTTGGATTGAGGAAAATGCCGGTAGTGACCTTGATGCACTTGCGCTTGCATTGGATGATCAAAGGTCCTTTGCCGCGCTGACGCAATCGATGCTGGAGCATCTAAACCTCACCGAAGGCGATATTGACCCGTCAGACGCCGACGAAGGTGGGGACGATGCCGAGGACAGCCAAGACCAAGACGGCGACAGCGAAGACGAGGGCGAAGGCGAATCTGGCCAAGCCGAAGCCCGTGCCGAGCCGCAGCAGGGCGAAGGCGAAGAGACCGAAGCCGATTATGACGGCGAAGACATGGACGATCAAGATGGCGCCGATGGCGAAATGGGCGATGACGGCATGCAGCCCGTCACCCCACAGCGCCGCAATTGGGACCATCTGCCGCAAAGCGATTACAAAATCTGGTCGACCAAATATGACGAGACGATCACCGCGATTGAGCTTGCCGATGAAGAAGAGCTAAACCGGCTGCGCGCCTATCTCGACCAGCAATTGTCGAACCTGCAATCGGTGGTGACAAAACTCGCCAACCGCCTGCAACGCCGCCTAATGGCTCAGCAAAACCGCAGTTGGGATTTCGACCAAGAAGAAGGCATGCTTGACGCCGCGCGCCTTGCCCGCGTGATTGTGTCCCCGGGCAGCTCACTGTCCTACAAAATCGAACGCGAGACCCAGTTCCGCGATACGGTCGTGACGTTATTGATCGACAACAGCGGCTCCATGCGCGGACGACCGATCAGCATTGCCGCGATCAGCGCCGATATCATGGCGCGCACCTTGGAACGTTGCGGTGTAAAAACGGAAATTTTGGGCTTTACCACCCGTGCGTGGAAGGGTGGGCAGGCACGTGAAGATTGGCTTGCCGCTGGACGCCAGCCTATGCCCGGCCGCCTGAATGACCTGCGCCATATCATCTACAAAAAAGCCGACGAGCCGTGGCGGCATGCCAAGCGTAATCTTGGCCTGATGATGCGCGAGGGGTTGCTGAAGGAAAATATCGATGGAGAGGCCTTGCTCTGGGCGCATAACCGCCTGATCGCCCGCGCCGAAGACCGCCGCATCCTAATGGTCATTTCGGATGGCGCCCCCGTTGACGACAGCACCTTATCCGTGAACCATGGCGGCTATCTCGAACAGCATTTGCGCAAGGTCATCGAAATGATCGAAACGCGCTCCCCTGTTCAACTCGTCGCTATCGGCATCGGCCATGACGTGACGCGTTATTATAAACGCGCGGTGACGATCATGGACGTCGAACAGCTTGGCGGAACGATGATTGAGCAACTGGCGGGATTGTTTGACGAGGAATAGGCTTGCCTTTCGCACCCTGCAAAATATGCGTTAATCGGATGATTGAATTTACGAGGGAATACCAATGAACGTTACCGAAGCCGTTGCCTCACGGCGCTCTGTCCGGCAATTTCTGGATAAGCCAGTTGACCAAGCCACCCTCGCGCGCGTTCTGGCCAAGGCGCAACAATCGCCATCGGGCGGCAATACGCAGCCTTGGAATGCCGTCATCCTGACCGGACAACCGCTGGCTGACCTGACAGCAAAGATCACGGCCAAGGCCGCTATTGCGCCATTGGGTGATGGCCAAGAATATGACATCTACCCCAAAGGCCTAGATGGCCGATACGAAGAACAACGCCGCGGCGTGGGCAAGGCGATGTTCGATGCGCTTGGCCTCGCCCGTGAAGACGGCGCCGGCCGCATCGCGCAGATGGGGAAAAACTGGGACAGTTTTGGCGCGCCCGTGCAATTATTCACATACACGGCTAAATACATGGGCCCGCCACAATGGTCGGACATGGGCATGTGGCTGCAAACGGTGATGCTCTTGTTGCGCGAAGAAGGCCTCGACAGTTGCGCGCAGGAAATTTGGGCCATGTACGGCACGACGATGCGCGAACTGCTAAACATAGATGATGCGCATATCTTCTTTTGCGGCATGGCGATTGGCTATCGTGATACAGATGCGGCGGTGAACAATTTTACCGTCCCGCGTGTGGAAATTGATCAAGCGATACGCTGGGACGGGTTTTGAAACGTTGACGCTCCTTAGATAAGCTGATTAGTTGAACACAATGTCCTTCGTTAAATCTCTCTTCTTTTTCGGTCCGTTTTTCTTTGGCATCGCATTCCTTGCGCCCTTGGTTGCGCAAGTGATGCTCAAGCTGGAATGGCAGGCACCTTTTGCATTGTCGCCACTACAGCTCGGCTTGATCATCGGAGCTATTCTGGGTTTAATCGCGACGTATCGGGGCAAATGGATATGATCAGCCAAAGCCTGCGCGCGCGCGAAAAGGCAATTGCCGACCAGTTTACCGGAGGCATCCCTTGGCTGATGGTGTTTTGGGGCATAACCAATACCGCCATATGGTTGGCATTATGGCCACTCGTTTTTACCGGCGTTGTGCCATTATGGCTCGGTTTCATCATCGCCTCGATCAATATAACAATGAGCTATCTGCCGTCGCATGATGCGCAGCATTACATCATCGCGCCAAAGGGATCGAAGCTGGAATGGTTTAACGAGCTTGTGGGGCACTGGTCCCTCATCCCGTTAACCCTGCCGCTGCGCACGGCGCGGATCACGCATATGGAACATCATAAGCACGCCAATGATCCGCTTCTGGATCCCGATTATTCAACTCATGCATCGGGGCCATTGCACGCACTTTGGAAAACGGTCGTCAATCGCCAACCAAGGGCAACCGGCGGATTTAACCGGTACGGTGAGATATTGCAGCAATGGAACAGCCCGGCGGCTAAAGCCGCGCTGAATGATGCAATCATAAGCAAAACCCTGTTCTTTGGCATCCTCGCGGCATTGGCATTGAGCGGTTATGCCATAGAAGCGGCGTTGCTGTGGTGGCTGCCGCGCCATTTGGCGCTTACCTATATTTCATTCTACCTCAGCTGGGCGCCGCATCACACCGCCGATGAAAAAGGGCGTTATAAGGATACAAGAGCCTTCAAAAGCAGGTTGGGGAATATCTGGTCATCTGGGATGCAATATCACATCGTTCATCATCTTTACCCCACGATCCCGCTGAACAAGACGCCTGCTGCCTATCGCGCGCTGCGCTCGATATTGGCCGAACGCGGGTGTAACCTCGACAATATCTAGGATCAGGACCTATTAAAGGGATTCCCACCGCGGTATTTTTGTGATTCAATGGCGACACTGAAGGAGGTGGTGCTGATGAGTGAGTTGTTGATGTTGAGCAGGGCGCAGATGCGCCGGATAG
>NZ_JBIKPH010000201.1:0-2990 GCF_044357595.1 Sphingorhabdus sp.
CCTCCCAACGGTCTATTTGCGGCTTGAACAAATAGATTGCACCCGTTGTCGCCAGCACGAGAACAAGTGGCATGACGAAGAGCGATGCATAAAAATGCCAACGCCAGATTGTGCGGTAGAATGATGTGTTTTCCATGCCCTACCTCCTAAAACCGCATCCGAACGCCGCCATAAATCGCTCGGCGTTCTACCGGATAGTAAATGGCGGAGGCTGGCGTCGCCAATAGTGCTGCCGACACATCGCCAATGGCTTTCACACCCGTGACGTTTCGAGCATCGACGAATATATTTACGCCGTTTTTGATGCGCGCCGCGGCAGATACGCCCCACAATGTATAACCTCCATTACGGGTTGTGTTCCGATAATCCGCCCAAGCACCTTGGGGCACCCATTCCACATTTGGCGAAACATGCAGATCATCGTCGCCCAGCCGAAGCTCAGACCGCAGGACGTGGATCGGAACTACAGGTAGTCGGCGGTTACCATATTGGGCATCAACCACGAATCTGAAATCCGAATATTGCCAGATTTGCCGAAAGCGCAGCCAATTGGTCGGCATGGCGCTGAATGCAGCTTCGACGCCCTGATGACGTGTCTTGTCCGCGTTAAAGGTTGCTGCGGGAATGTCCGGTCCGACGGTAAACTGAAGCATCTCCCGTTTTATACTGGCCCGATAAATCGCCACATCCCAGCTTACCCATCCCAATTTCCCGCGTGTCCCGATTTCGGCTGTCCATGCTGTTTGCTCCTTTACAGGAACGAACGCCGCAATTTGTGCGAGTTCAACGAAAGTTGGGAATTCTGTGGATTTGCTATAGTTGGCAAAAATTTGGACGTCTTCGGACGGTTCCCACAGTACGCCAAATTTGGGCGAGAAAGCGTCGAAAGACGCTGCACCCGTTGCGGCAGACGGAACGATCTGAACCTGCTTGCGGACACCATCGGCATATATACCGCCAGCTATAAGCGTAACGCCCACAACCGGCGTTGCACGCAGCTCTCCATAAATGTTCGATGTTCGGGCCGTCTGGTCGGCATCGAAAGTAAGCGCTCCGCGCGTGCCGTTCACATTGATAAAGCGCTTTGAGTCAATTGTTCCCCAACGGGACTCGCCGCCGACAGTAACACTCCAGTCGTCTCCCTCGCGATCATAACGCGCGAACACGCCGCGATCTGTCGATGCCTGATCAATAACCTGGTAAATTGGGTGATATAATTCTTTGACGTTCAAGAACGCGCCAACATCCAATTGGCTGTTGCCCCAATCGAAACGGGTTCGATTCTGGACACGAACCGAATTGATATCGCGCGCCTGATCCCCGACAAAATTGCCGCTGCGTGGCGTAGTCAATGCCGTTGCACGGGTCAATGCACCAGGTAATTCCTGGTTAAGTGTCGTCGCGCTTCCGTAAAATCGCGTCGACCCGACATCCGAAATCCTAAGCCCAACATTTCCGTTAAAGCGAATTGAGTTCCGCTGGGCGTGTTGGCGATCCCCCTCGTGGCTATCGGCGCTGACCGCTGCCCAAGCATTGGCATCGCCATCACTCACTCCAAAAGACGCCAAGCCACGATAAAAGTCAGAGCTACCGACATCACCGCGAAGATAAAGCCCGCCGGCATTGTCTCCGGTTGGCGTAACTCCGTTTATTGCACCGCCCAGCGTTCCGGAACCAAAGCGTAACGCGTTTGCGCCGCGATAAACCTCAAGATGGTCGAAAAATATCGGTTCAAGTTCTTGAAAATCCCCATTGTCGTCTGCCAGATTGATGGGGATGCCATCCTGCAATAGCGTCAACCCACGCATATGAAACCCACGCGACAAGCCGGAACCACGAATGGAAATCCTGACCTCCTGGCCAAAGCGAGGTTGCGTATACACGCCGGGGGAAAAGGCCAATGTATCGCGCAACGACACGATAGTCTTGTCTGCATAATCTTTGTGACTGATAACGTCAGTGCCACCGGCGGTCTTGTTTGCTGATGTTTCTGCTTCGTCAGCAGCGGCAGGTCCAGTGACGATGATCGTGGCGTCAGCGGCATCTTCAGCAGCCGCGGGAGTGATAATAGAAATAGCTACGCACGCCACAGAAGCGCGCAAAATGGACATAAATTTCATGGTATTTTCCCAAATCTAAACGAGAGATCAGCCGCAAAGCAGCCCTTCAGTTTAGATGAAGGAAGGTGGTCCTGTCGCAGGAGGCGGTGGCGCCGCTAAACCAGCACCAACCGAAACCTCGCTTTTGGCAAAACCTGGTAATGGCAGGGCAACTGGAGCCATTGCAATTTGGGAAACGGAGGAAAGGAAATCCGCTGCAATCGCTGCCCCAGCAAAAGCACAAGGCTGATGCTCAACAGATTTACCCTTTGATGGGTCTTCCTTGTGCAGCGTGCCCGATTTGTCCATCCAAACGGTCTGGGTATCCATGCCAGTGCATATGGTCAGCGCAAAACTGCGCTCTGTAGACGGCATGAAACCTGCCGGAACCATGATACGTAAAGCAAGCGCCAGCACAATCAATGCAGCGGCAAAGTTCCGGAAAGGCGGAAAGTCTCGAATCACGACTGGCCTATGCGCCGATAGTTTCGCGCGTACAAGACGCTAGCCCTTCCACGCGCGCCGTTCTTCTGCGACGCGTAAGACGTCATAGGCAGCTTGCCCCGCCTGAAACGCCTTGGCGGCATCGGCATTGCCAGGGTTCACGTCAGGATGGGTTTCTTTAGCAATTTTGCGCCAAGCCTTTTTCGCGTCCTCAAAGTTGGTATCGCTTTCAAGGCCTAGTATATCGAGCGCGTGCATTTCGTCACGGCTTCGGCTGCCATCGCCGGACCCAGCCCAACCATAATGCGCCGATTCCTTATAACCCGAAGAATCTCGGCGTTCATTGGCCTCGCGTTCTTCGGCTTCTTCCTTGGTCAGCCCCTCAAAATAATCATATCCGCGGTTATACTCACCGGCATGTTCCTCACAAAACATCCAGCGATCTGG
>NZ_JBIKPH010000110.1:0-8275 GCF_044357595.1 Sphingorhabdus sp.
CTTTCTTTTCCACAGAGGCTCGAATGAAGCGGGTTTTGGCGTTCCACGCATTTGCATATTCTGGCGTGTTGTCATCCTCTGCACCGAAATAGGATACGAACTGCAATGAACTGCAGTCTTTTCCTTTGTCACACTCATAAAAAAGTATTTGGAACTTGAAGCCGTTAGCCTCGCTGTAGATCATCGGGTCGCCGGCATCATCCTTGTCGACCTTTGCCCGAAAGCCTGCATCTTGAACACCAATTGCGACTGTTTCCGGCTTGGAAGCACAAATCAGTCCAGCGGGGCATCCCTCCTGAGCCCTTGCGCTGCCACTAAACGACATCAATCCTGCAGACATCAGAATTAGAGTTTTCAACTTCACGGACCATTCTCCTTTCAGGCAATTTGGCATCACGCACTGGTTTTGCAATGTATTTTTTGTTCTTTAAATGTTCTATAATTTATGCAACTGTTTGCATATAGAGAATGCAGTCAAACTCGTTGTTACAAAGGGACGTTGGGTGCCCGATGGCGTTGTTTACTCGGTATACAATTAGGCTTAATGCCCTCGTACTGAAGGAATAACCACAGCCAATAAATGATGTCAAATTTGAGAAGAATGGCTTGCAGTTAGCTACAATCGGTTTGCCGATGGAGATTACCGGCATCCAAAAACTGAAAGCAGGCACCCAAAAAGTAATCTTAACTAACTGTAAAAACATCATAATATGTCGAATTTTGCACAGCCAAAAAATGCACAAAACGTGCACACGACCCAGAAATGTATCATAAAATATTGATTTATAACAATTATTTTAATCATTAAGTGCCCTCCGAAGGCAGAGGCCAGAGGTTCAAATCCTCTTGGGTGCGCCATTTATTTCAATGACTTACCGAAAATATGGCTCTAGGATTATGGAGTTCTTGATGCTTTAGGCATCAGATAGGCATCAGCCAATATGGTTTCGCGGGGCATTGGCATCGGGATGGAATTGCCAGGACCCCGGGCTGTTAGGGCCTGAAGTAATGTCGATTCGACTAAGTACAAAATTGCTGCAATGGTGAGCGTTATCCCCCCCCGCGGGGGGAGGGAGATAGGGCCGAGCGCTGCGTGATTGTCGCCGGCTAACTTAGCACGAAATTTTTTTGAAACTGATTTGATTAACAACTGAGAACCGCCCGTGTGTGTCAGACTTAACCATCTTTTGTATCAGACACTTAAAGCATGTATTTCTGCAATGCGACGAGATCCGTCGTTGCGGGCAACCAGCGCCGAGTATTCGGGCACCTCGATCCAGGTCGCAAAATCGCGGGTCAACGGTTCCGAGGCCACGACTATGCTGTTGGCCTGAGCTGCCCCGCCGATCAGCTTCCACTCCTCGTCGTGCAGTCCGTAGTCACGGCCAAAGGTGTACCACATCGAAAGGAAGTCGGCCGAGCCTTGTAACTGGCTTACATCGAACCGGCCGAAATCGAAAGTGTAGCGAACCGCGACGAGGTTGGTTCCATCGCAGAAGATCAGATTGGCCGAGGATGAACGGGTTATGCCGTGCCGTTCCCGCACCTTTCGGATTGTTGTCAGTGCGTCGCGGATTGCGTCAAGGATCGCTTCAGGGGAATTAATCACGTACGCGTCGGGCAGGGCCGAAGCCACCAGCGCATAGATCCATTCGCTGTCAGTCGAGCCCGAGATCGCGCGCGCGAACTCGGGTCGGACGTGCGGCACCAGATCGAAGCGCATGTCGCGAAAGCCAGCGAGGTCGCCATTGTGCGCCATTGCCAGCGGGACGCCGTCGAAGCGAAAGGGATGAACGTTCTGGTCGTTAACCTGCACCGTCGAGGTCATCGGTACTCCACGGATATGAGACAGCAAAGCACCGACCTTAAGCTTACTCGCCAATTCCTTGAGGTTGCGGTCAAACACCGCGACTTGGGTGGTCCGGTAGCGATAGGGTGTGTGCGGTTCGTGGCTCGAGGGATCCCACGCAGCCATGCCGAAGCCGGCGAGGTTGAGCATTGACAGCATCTGTGCCGCAGTCGTCTGGTTAAGCAACGATGAATCCGGGGCATAGAGCAAGTGGTCGAGCAGGACCGGGCTACCGAGGTAGGAGAGTATCCTGCACATTAGACGGCGCTCCTTCCGCAGTGTTGGTTGAATTGCTCCAGGGACACCGCACGACCTAGATGCCGGTTGGCCCTGCGTTGGTCCCGCACGAGTTGCCTTCCGACCGCGGTGAATAGGGCAAGGGCGTAAGGCTCAGGACTTCGGCGCATGGCGTCAAACATTTCTTGTGGCAGTTGCAACGCAACTGTGTCCTCCGCAGCCTCAAGTTCGAGGGACTGCTGCGATTTATCGAACAGACCGACAAGGCCGGTCATCTCGCCAGGTCCATGGACCATAATCTGCTCGCGGCCTTCGCGACGCGGCAGAACCAAACGCAATGCTCCGCGCAGCACTATGGTCAACGCTCGCGTCTCGCTTGCGGCCTCGGTGCAAAGGGTGCCACGAGGAATGGTGAGGCACGTTCCCAGGTCAGTCAATTTCGCCGCACCTTCAGTCCCCAACTCAGCGAGACGGCCGAGGGCCGGGAATAGCCCTGCCGCATCGCCGACCATGGCGGCCTCACGGAGCTGAGCCGGGACGCGAAGGGATGACACATCATAGCGCTCGTCCGCCGCTATCCGCTCCAAAGTGACGCGGGTGCGGGAGGCGACCAGGCATCTTAGGGTATCGATTAGTTCTAAGGTCCACGGTTTGCCGTCGGCCAGCAGGGCAAGGAAACGCTCCCTCGGGATTCGCAGCCCTTTGCTGTTAGCCATCGCTGTAACATTTGCGGATCGCAGGCCATCGTCAAGCAGCGCGAATTCACCGACCACCTCACCCGGCCCGATTGCACTCACCGCAGCGGTTGCGTCGCCGGGGGTGCGCGTCGTGATCTCCAGTTTTCCGCTACCAATGATGTAGAGTGCGTCGGCTAACATGCCCTGCCGGAACAGGGTTTCACCGCGGCGGATGGTAAATTGATCGGTCGCCTTGACCAGCTCTGCGACCGCGTGGGCCGACAGTGCAGACAGTTGCCCTGAATCTTGCAGAAAAACTCCCAAGAACACCCCCTTGGCCTATGCGCCAGCCTATTTTAGTCGACTGACAAATTCTAACACATTGCGCCCTTAATTGCGAGCCCGCCTGAAGCCATCTCCGGTTGAACCAGTCGCACACCGAATTGATGGTGCATTCGACTGAACCGCGCCTCGGAACGTTTTTACGGAAAACGAAAGTTTATATTTTAAAATCAATTAGATAGATTTTATTATTTTCATTCCATCGAACGCACCATTCAAATTATTGATATATAACAATATTTAAACGCAGCGATGTGCCGACTGCGGCTTAAATAGCGCTTTTTAGCTATGCACAAATCCTGCACAAATTCATGTGTTCATTCGCCAACTTCCTGATTAGGCTGAGGAAGAGGGCGTTAGCGCAAAAAGCGACACCCATAAAATCGGTTGGTGTCGCGCTTACCCCAATAATAGAGGCGCAAGCTTAAAGCGTTGCCATGCGGCATCACCAAATTGCGATGCCTGAAAAATCGCAGCACGGCGGTGAAGGCCGGCATCGCAATCATGCGTAAAACCAAATCCACCATGAAACTGGATCGCGCGGTCAGCTGCAAAGCTGTAGGTCGCGTCAGCCGCAGCCTTTGCCATGCGTACGGCAATTTCGCCAACGCCTTGATCGCTAAAGCTGTTTGCTGCGCTGTACAAATGCGAACGCGTTTTTTCATATTCAACATAGGCGTCAACGGTCGGGTGCTTCAGCGCCTGATATTCGCCGATAATCTTTCCGAACTGCTTGCGGGTTTGCAGATAGCTTACCGTATAGTCGATCACGCTTTGCGAACCACCGCACATTTCCGCGCTTTGCAGAAGGTTTGCGGCCTGCTCAATATGCGACAGTGTTGAGGATGTTCGCGCAATTTCCAACAAAGCTGCGCGCGATACGGCCAAGCCATTCAACGAGAGAGCAAAGCTGCGTCTTGTTTCGTCGATAATCGCTTCACGGCGCAGGCGTCCAGCGACGTCGGCGGCGGTCAGCAGAACTAAGGCTGGCCTGCCATCCAGCATAACCGATGCAATGACGATGTCCGCGGTCTGCGCCCATGCGACAAACAGCTTCTCGCCAGACAGATGGACTGCGTCACCCTCAACCGTTGCTGTGGCTGTAATGTTCTGAAGATCCCAGTCGCCATGCGCTTCGGAAAGGGCCATAGTGCCAATGGCGCCTTCGGCAAGCTTGGGCAGCCAATGTGCCGTTTGCTGCTCACTACCGCCTATAATGAGTGCCTGTGCAGCTAAGGTCGATGACACCAATGGAGATGCCATAAGGTGGCGCCCCATTTGCTCGACGACAGGAACGACCTCGGCCAGCGAAAGGCCAACACCCCCATGCGCCTCTGGTATCGCAATCGCGGTCCAGCCCAAGGCGGCCATTTCGGCCCAGACGTCGGCATCATAGCCCAGATCGCTGTCCATCAGCTTGCGGACACGGGCAATGGGCGATTTGTCGCGGCAAAAGCTCGTGGCTACGTCAAGCAGCTCAATCTGTTCTTCGCTATATCCTAGGCCAGCCATCTGCATGTCATCTTCTCCTCGCGCCTCTGCATCCTCTATGGCGCGAGGCATGGCAAGAAATCAAGGCGATTTAACCGGTCGGTTAAAAGCGGAACTTATGCCTGCTCAAGAATCTTTCGGCCTGGCCGTACTTTCATTTTATGCCCTGTCTTGGTGGCAAGCGACAGATCCTTGACCGTCTGCATAAACACCCATTCGTTCGTTGCCGCCTGCGAGGTGAGAGCCAGATGCATGTAGCCGCGGTTGGATGTATCGACCCAGCGCAATTCCTGTTTGCTGGCGTCAAGCAAACTGCGCGCGACGACGGCCGGGTCAGTGAATGGAATCGCGCTTTCAAAGCCCGGCGACGAGACGCTGTGGCCGCCAAATTCGACGCCAGCTGGCTTCCCACCTTCGGGCAAGTCAAAGGCCCAGCCATTGTGGCTGTCACCTGTGATCACGACCAAATTTGCATCTGCGCGCTGGGCTGCTGCCAAAATGCGCGAACGCGCTTCGGGGTAACCACCCCAATTGTCGAGATTGTTCGGCAGGCCTGCCTTTGTCGCGGCGATGCCCTGCCGCACATAGCTTACCGCGCGTTCAGGTGCAAATTTGGGGACCCAATCCATGGCGGTTTCTGGAGTGTAACTATACCCCATGTTCGTTCCGGTTCCAAGCAAGGCCCAAGTCGACTTGTCACCCATCATGGACCGCGAGAGCCATGCTTCTTGTTCGGTTCCAAACATCGTCATGGAAGGATCGCGCCACGCCCCGTCGCGAAATTCGGCAAATGCCTTTGCAGGATCGCCAGCGCGCGCCAGTTCGCCATAGCTATATGGCTTAGAACGGCCAATCTCCCGCGTATCCGTGCGATAATAAGTTGCAAGGTCGCCGATTGCATATTCTTTCCAAGGCTGTTCACCGACGGGCAACCATTCGCGCCATACTTGCATCGCTGCGTTGCGGCGTGCGCTCCAGTCGCCTTCATCGACGCCGTGGTTCTGCGCGCCACCTTCCCAACTGTCATTGGCCGTTTCATGGTCGTCCGTGTTGACGATCATCGGGAAGTTCGCATGCAGCGCTTGCAGCTGTGCATCCACGCGATAGCTTGCGTAGCGCAGACGGTAATCCGCCAGCGTCAGGATTTCGTTTGCCGGGAAAAGGCGCGCCGCAAACTTTGCGCCGCCATCATATCCCCCACGGCCATATTCATAGATATAGTCACCCATGTGGAGCACCAGATCGATGTCATCACGCGCAGCAGCATGGCCGTATGCGTTGAATTCGCCGAAGCCCAGATTGGAGCAAGAGAAGACCGCAATGTTGAACTTGGCCGTTTTGCCAACGGGCAAAGTCTTGGTCCGTCCAATCGGCGATATGCTGCCATCGGGTGCAATGAAACGGAACCAATGCCACTTGCCGGGCGCGAGATTGTCGACGGTAATCTTAACCGTATGGTCGCGCCAGGGCCCAGTCACCATTTGTCCGCCGCCTGCAATTTTTACAAAATCGCGGCTTTCGGAAATTTCTACGCGCACTTTGGATGGGCCACCGGTGGGGTTCACATAACGCGTCCACAAAAGAACTGAGTCAGGGCCAGGCTCGCCGCTGGCAACATTATGGGTAAATCCGGTAAGGCCAAGCAGCGTCTGCGCCATAGCCGCGCCGCCGGGCAGCATCAGCCCGCCAATACCAAATCCAGCGGTTGCAAGCAAAAGACGGCGGTTGATTAACAATGACATTTCTAGATTCCCCTTTTGCGTTTTAGCAATCCACTGGGCGGACCGTAACGATGCTTCGCTATGGGCGCTAATCAATTGCTGTTGCAGCCTTATGACAGGCGCATTTGCCGGCTCAAATAAAATTATCCAGCCACTTTTCGGCCAAAGCCTCCGCTTCGCCGACGCTGAAGGGGGCATTGCCGAGGCTCAGCTCTAACCAAAGGCCGTCGACTAATGCCGTCAGCGCAACTGCGGCCAATCGCGCGTCCTGTGGCGCGTTTGGACAGGCGCAGATCAGGCGTTCGATGTCTTGGCGGTTCTCGGCGTAAATTTCGTCATGGATTGCACCGATGGCTGGAACCGTGCGCGACAGGCTCCAAAACGCCAGCCATGTTGCCAGCAACGCAGGGTCAGCAATCGGCGCACGAAAGCTTGCGGTGACAAAAGCCAGCAATCTGCCGCGCGGATTGTCCACCGCTACGTCCTCCACGGCGGCATGCATCGCGGCTGCAACGCGTGCGCCCGTGGCACGATAGGTCGCGGCCACCAGCGCATCAATGCCGTCGAAATAATGCCGCAGAAGACCGGCCGAAACGCCAGCTTCCACACAAATGGCGCGCACGGATGTCCCATGGGCGCCGCGCGTCGCAAGGCATCGCGCCGTCGCCGCAATCAATGCGTCGCGGCGGGTATCGGCGCTTTCGCGGGTGAAGACTTGTCGCACGGTCATGGCGCTGTTATACACTCGTATAACAAGGGGAGCAAGATGTCCGAATCGGACTTACACAATATGCGCGATGATCTCGATGGCTGGAGCCTGCCGGCTTGGACCTATGATGATCCTGAATTCGCAGCGCTTGAGGTGGATCGTATTTTCCGCCCGTCATGGCAGGTCGTATGCCATGTCAGCGACGTCGCGGATGCGGGCGACTGGCACAGCCTTGATTATATCGGCGAGAGCGTGATCGTCGTACGCGGCAATGACGACGTGCTGCGCGCCTTTACCAATGTCTGCCGCCACCGCGGAAGCCGTTTGGTTGACGGCTCTGACGGATGTGCGAAAAAGCTCGTCTGCCCCTATCACGCATGGACCTATGATCTTGATGGCCGCCTGACGGGCGTGCCCGACAGTGCATCCTACCGAACGCTCGACAAGAGCAAGGCGGGCCTTGTGCCCGTCGATATGGAAATCTGGCGCGGGTTCATATTTGTCCGTCTTGAAGGGGATGGCCCCTCGGTCGCGGAAATGATGGCCCCTTATGAGGCCCAAGTCGCGCCGTACCGCTTTGAGGAACTCAGAGCGCTTGGACGCGTCACCATGCGGCCGCGCGATGTGAACTGGAAAAATGTCGGCGACAATTATTCCGATGGCTTGCACATTCCCGTCGCACATCCCGGCCTCACGCGCTTGTTCGGCAAAAGCTATGGCATAGAAGCAGAGCCGCATGTTGACCGCATGTGGGGCGACCTTGTCGACCGGCCTTCGGCCAACTGGTCCGAGCGCGGATACCAGAATCTCTTGCCATCCGTACCCCATCTACCGGAAGCAAACCAGAAACGCTGGCTGTATTTCAAGCTGTGGCCGTCGGTTGCGTTCGACATTTATCCTGACCAAGTGGATTTCATGCAATGGTTGCCCACTGGCCCCAATAGCTGCGTCATTCGCGAGATCAGTTATGTGCTGCACGATGACCGCCGCGAAATGCGGGCGGCACGTTACCTTAACTGGCGCATCAACCGGCAGGTCAACGCAGAGGACACCGTCCTCATCACCCGCGTGCAGCAAGGCATGGCAAGCCGCAGTTTTTCGATGGGTCCGCTGTCCGACAAGGAAGTGTGCCTGAAAAGCTTCTGCCGCCAAATCCGCAACATCATTCCCGAGGCCCGCCTCGAACAGCGCCCCGCAACGGGCTGGAGCAAAAAATGACCAAAAAATATGACGCCCTCATCATTGGCGC
>NZ_JBIKPH010000021.1:0-24233 GCF_044357595.1 Sphingorhabdus sp.
TATGCGTGGGCATCATCATGTCCATCGAACGCCATCCTGGCTCAAAGCATGGTCAATTCCAATAAATCCCGCAGGCGTGCTTGACAAAGGCCGCGAATAGCATCAAAGGCGGCGCTCCAAACGGGACTGCGCATATGGCCATCCCGAAATGGGGACGCTTAGCTCAGTTGGTAGAGCAGCTGACTCTTAATCAGCGGGTCGTGGGTTCGAACCCCTCAGCGTCTACCATTTATTTCAATGGTTTAGCTCAACTTCATGCGGACAGCCGACAATCTAGGTCGGACTTTTGACGGACATAACCCGTTATCGGTCTGTGGGAGTGCTACCAACACCTACCCCCACCCCCTTCAAAAACCTAGCCAAACGAGACCCCACCGGGGTGGCACCCCCCTATTCTGAGTTATGGGACCCACAGTTCCTTCTTACATATTATTTTGCTCGGTTGATTGCGCGAAATAGATGTCGATCAGCATGACGTGCCATATGTGTCTTGTTGTGGGCCGGGAGCTGACTGTCCGGTTCTGTACGTGGCTCGATGCATAGCGGCCGGTTAGCTTCCTTTTCTTTGGTTTTGAATTTTGGAGCACGGGCCCGTCACGGCATTGGGCGTGGCGACAGATTGTCCGAGATCAAAAGTTGACTGTGAGATTCAGCCGGATCCTGTCCAACCAGTCAGTGGCGGCATTTGTTCCGGCATAATCAGCATCGAGCGGCCGATAATGAACGAAAGTCGTATCCAGCATCAGGTATTTAGCCAGCGCAAATGTCACGCCCAGCGAGTGCAACTGGTAATTGGTCGAAATCGCCAGATTGTCATGGCTAAACGCTGCGAACACTGCATCGACGCCGACTTCGCTATACGCATATGAAACACGCCAATCACCCGGCCTTGTGGCGCGCCCGGCGGCCAGTTCAACGTAGACGCCGCTATCTGCTGATACCGCAGCGCCGAGGTTCCGCACATATTCGCCAGACAAAATGATCGGCCAGCGGTCCCCGAGCCCTGTGTAGGCAAGCGTCGCGATACCATCGACAAGACGAAAGTCAGACAGATAGCTTCCACTGGACACTAGGTTGCTGCGGAAATCCCCAGAATCGGCTGTAGCTATACTGTTGAGGCTGTAGTCGTAATAGCCGCCCGAGAGGCCAAAGCGCCAAGCCGCTGCCAACGGCACTGAAGCGCTTAATTGCCCACCCAGCATAGCGCTGCCCCGCCCGCCCAATGATTCCTCAATGATTACATAAGCCGCACGGGCCTCGACCGAGGTCCCACCGATGAATTTTGAGGTATACGTGACCCCGACGCCCTGCGGAACGAAATCACCGTCCCAGACCATGTCCGTGCGCTGAAAGATCAGCGCGAACTTGCCCCCGTGCAACGTAAGGCCACCCATTTGGTAACGCAACCAGACCTGGTCTAGCGAGACATTAAAATCATCGACAAAGTTTCCGAGCGTAACATCCGTACTGTTGGGATCGCCGGGGTCGCCAGTTGAAAGCTGCGCCCCGATGGTCAAGCCGGGAATGAGGCTATATGTCGCCCGCAAACGGGCGCGCAAGGCGTTGCGCGATCTATCGACCGCATCGGTGTCCGAAAAGTTGAACTCCTGCCTCAATCGAATGTCGCCGCCAGCGGTAAGGCCCTCAACAAAACGGGGCTTGGATTCGGCCAACGTAGAAACCATATTTTTGGCGGATGGCATTGCTGAAGACGAAGTAGCTTTTGGCGCTGGCTCACTTAGCGTAACGGCCGTCATCGGCGTCTGCAGCAACATGAACTCAAGGCGCCCAATCCTTTTTGCCTGTTCCGCGAGCTGCCGTTCGAGTTCTAATACGCGATCCTCCTTGTTAATCGGCGCAACGAGGACTGTGGTGGCGGTGGTGTCAGCCGCGATGAACATGCAATCTCCTTTTCCGGAGCCCCGGGATAGTCGCCCACGCATTAAGCGCTTGCACAACAGCATAATTGTATTTTAAGAGTCAAGTATACAATTTAACTAAGTGGAGATTGAGGTGAAATTTCGCTTGATCCGTTGGCATCGTTATCTCAGCCTCGCGGTGCTTGCCGTTTGGATGCTTCAAGCAGCCAGTGGTGTTATTCTGACATTCCACCGGGGTGTGGAGGATCGCATCATGGGTGTGTCGGGTAAAGAATCCGACCCAGAGGCAATTGATCGTGTTTTCGCCCACATCAAACGAGACTATGGCAAGCCGACTGAGATGTTCGCGGGCGGCGATGGTCCTGCGCGCTTCGACGTACTACTCGAAGAGAACGAAGGACGCCAGATACGTGTGTGGATTGACGCCGCCGACGGTCGTATTCTTGGTAGCGACCTATGGAGTGGACCCTTCGCCGAGCAGCGCTGGCTCCACCTGATTTTTGAGTTCCACAACTCCTTCCTGAACGGGAAAACCGGTAAGAAGATCGCAAGCGTTTCGGGTGTGTTACTCGTTACTAACCTGCTGCTTGCCTTGTGGATGGTGTGGCCCCGGCACGGCAAATGGCGGGAGAATCTGATCCCAAGGCAGGGACTCAAGGGTACATCCGCGATATTCGTTTGGCATCGAGCGATCGGCCTCTGGTTCCTACCCATCGGCGTAGTCCTAATACTAGCGGGATCGATCATGATCTGGCGTGGGGAACTTGAAGGGGCTCTGGAAATCGGTCCGTTACCGCCAGCAGTGTCGGAGATTTCAACTGCGAGTAATCCACCGCTACCACCGTCAACCGCGATCGCGGCAGCGACGGCGCGATACCCTGACGGCAAGCTTGCGGTCCTCGTGCTGCCGAGCGAAGCCAAGCCATGGTTTCTAATTCGCCTAACTCGTCCCGGGGAGCTGCGCCGCACGCTTGGCACAACGACCGTATATGTCGACGCACTGACCGGTGAAATCCAAAGCGCGTGGAGTCCAGTTGACGCGCCCAAGCTCGCTTATATCATTGACTCGCTTTATGCTGTCCACACCGGTGAATGGGGCGGATTCCCCAGCCGGCTACTTGTACTTGCCACCGGCGTTTGGATTATTACCATGATCATACTTGGCGTGGCGTTGTGGTTGGACCGTCAGCGGAAGCAACGTACGCGGCGGGATTCGACGCAATAGGCGACACTCAGGCGGCGGCGTCAACTGCAGCTCGAAGGCGTTGGGCAATTTCTTCGATTTGTATCTTTGAAATGATCAAGGGCGGCGATAGCGCCAGAATGTCGCCGGTTGCTCGAACAAGCATTCCATTTTCAAACGCGTTGACGAATACGTCATAGCCGCGTTCCCCGGACGCCCCGTTCCGCGGCGCAAATTCGATGGCTGCGGTCAACCCGATCGTTCGCACATCGATGACATGTGGTGCATCGGCGAGCGCATCGAACAAGGTGGTGGACCAGAAGTTTGTGAATTCAGTGCCGAGGTTTAGCAGCCCTTCTCGGGCATAAATGTCAAGTGTCGCAAGGCCGGCTGCGCAGGCCACTGGATGCCCCGAATAGGTATAGCCGTGGAAAAGTTCGATCGCTGCCTCCGGCCCCTGCATTAATGCATTGTGGATTTGATCGGACGTAGCAACCGCCCCTAACGGCACGGCACCGTTTGTAATACCTTTCGCCATCGTCATTAAATCGGGCGTCACGCCGAAATAACTGGCACCGAAAGGTTTGCCGAGACGCCCAAAGCCAGTGATGACCTCGTCAAATATGAGCAAGATGCCGTGGCGCGTAGCTATGTCACGGAGCCGCTCCAGATAGCCGACTGGCGGCGGCAGCACTCCAGTCGAACCTGCGACCGGTTCAACGATCACTGCCGCAATCGTCTCGGCGCCGTGCAACTGGACCAGCCGCTCTAAATCGTCGGCAAATTCGGCACCATGCTGAGGCTGACCCGCCGTGAAAGCATTTCGGTCGGGAAGATGGGTATGACGCAAGTGGTCGACACCAGGGAGCAAGGCACCGAAAGCACGGCGGTTATTGAGGAGGCCCCCGACCGAGATCCCACCAAAACCAACGCCATGATAGCCACGTTCGCGCCCAATGAACCGGGTACGCGTTCCTTGACCAATAGCTCGTTGGTAGGCGAGTGCTATTTTTAGCGCGGAGTCAACGGCCTCAGATCCGGATCCGGCGAAGAAAATATGGTCAAGCCCCTGTGGCAATAGGTTTGCAAGGACCGTAGCAAATTCGAAAGCGATTGGATGCCCCATCTGGAACGAGGGCGCATAATCGAGTTCGCGAAGTTGTGCAGCGACCGCATCGGCGATTTCAGCTCGACCGTGGCCAGCGTTGACGCACCATAGGCCGGCGGTGGCATCGAGAACTTCCCTGCCATCGATACTCCGATAGTGCATGTTCGAAGCTCCAACAAGCATACGCGGAGCCGATTTGAACTGACGGTTCGCAGTAAAGGGCATCCAATAGGACCCAAGCTCTGGACGATTGGCAATGCTCGCCATGGTCTTTTCAAATCTCTACAAACTGGCGCAAAAGGTTCGAATGAACCTTAGCTAAAAGACCGAGGGCCTCGCCTTTCGTCTCGCCGTCTGCGGCGGTAATTAGACGCCGTGCCATTGTAAGGTCAAATATCATCTCGCGGACCCGTGGATCGCGAACGAGACTCTGCACCCAGCCGACCGCGACCAAGCGTACGCCGCGTTCGACTGGCATTACTTGATGGAGTGTGCTTGCACGGTATAAAATGACCGATCCAGCGGCGAGTTTGATCTCGTGCCCTCCCTCGGCATCCTCAATTACCAAAATACCGCCGTCATAATCTTCCGGTTCGTTAAGGAAGACCGTAAATGACAGGTCGGTCCGTACCGCCGGCGAGCCCATCAACGCGTTATCGATGTGCTGGCCATAGCCCATTCCCGGGCCAGATCGGCTGACAAGTAAGGAGGTAGTTACCCGCGGCAGGCTGGCCGCGGCGAAAAAATCGTTCCTATCGAGCGCGCCGGCCACGATCCGTTCAATCTCTGCCCTCGCATCGTCGTCACATGCGAGTTGTTCATTATGTTTAGCTGCCGCCGCCGCAGCCCCTGCAGTTGTGCGCCCGTCGACAAAGATGCCCTTGTCTGCGAGCGCACGCACCGTTGCCAATTCATCGGCGGTCAGAACGTCAGCAATACAAAAGATCATAGTACGTTCCGTAATTGAACGGCATCATCGCAGTCGGGGAAGAAAAGCGGCCAGCTCTTTCCCTGGAACTAAATCCTTACCACCGCCATAAACTTTTTTGCCGTCAGCGATAACAACAAATTTGGTAATGAATGCAAAATAATAGCAAACGTTACCGTCGGCGGCCTTACCACTGTACGCAGGCATACAAATCGAATTATTCCGGACAGTATACGGACCAACGATTGGGTTCACTGTAGCAATCCAGCAGTCGCCATCAGACACTTCGTAATTGTCGCCAAGCTTAGTGGGACACTGGTCCTTGCTCGGGGACTTCGACCAGTCGCGCTTCCATCCTTCAACATTGCCATCCTTGCCGAAATAGATAGCGACGGCCTGGTCCTTGCGGAAGGTGTTGCCGACAAGTGCGGCTTTAATTTGGGAATCAGTTAGTGCTGGTACAACAAATTCAGGTCCAGACTTCGAAAAGCCAATGCCGCCTTCGCCGCCAGAGCCCTCCATAATTTTTTCAAGTGCCTTGCCGAACGGGACATCCCGTTCACCAGTAGCTCCATAAAATTTGTCGGCACTATCGCCCGGCCGGGCCACCTTCGCCGGCCTCGCCTTCGCTTGCGTAAGCTCCCGATGTTAACGATAGGGCCAAGCCCGCTGCTACCCATATCTTTCTTTTGATCATCTTAAGTATCCTCCTGTCTAAATCAAAGCGATGTTTCCAGTGACAAGCGTACCGACGCAGGGAGTCCCGGCGCGATTAGGCTGCTACTTGCAGTTCCCCAGTAACGCTTGTTCGTAATGTTGTCGGCATAAAGGCGGAATGTTGTATCGCGACCGATAAGCGCTGAAGTTGTGTAACTCATCCCCAAGTCAAACGTGGTGTAACTTGGAACTGAGAAAGTGTTTACTGCATTTCCGAAACGCTTGCCAACGTGGAACATTCCTGCCGAAACGGCAAGGCCTTCAGCAAAAGGCACCTTGTATTCGGCAAAAAGCGAGCCGCTGAACTTGGGCGCGTTCTCCACATTTTTGCCAACAACTGTTGTCGCGCCGCTTACTTGCTTTGCCTTCAACCATAGCGCCGTTGCATAGATGGACAAATCATCAGTGACATTGCCTGTAAAGCTTGCCTCAAGTCCCTTATGCTGCGCTAACCCATCAAGGACGAAGACATTTGCTGGATTGGTGTATGACGAAGCGCGGTCGATCTGGAAATAAGCTAGCGTCAGCAGTAACCGCGGCTGAAGTTGAAATTTGATACCGGCTTCATATTGTTTGCTGGCCGCGGCCGGCAGCGATTGTCCAGCATTCGCCGTTGTAGATGGCGCGATACGCGCATTTTCGAGACCCTCAATATAGGTCGCATAAATGCTTGCCCTGTCGATGGGCTTAACAAGAAGGCCGGCCGAGTATGAAGTCGGGTTAGTTTCGTATTGCGTTCGCGTCTCAACGTTAGTGACCGAAAAGGCGTGCGTTGTTTCGTCGTAGTTAGTCTTCCGAACGCCAACGGTTAACTGAACTGCATCATTAAATGAAATTCGGTCGAACGCATAATAGCCCAGGTCGACAATCTTCGATAGGCTTGAAACTGCGGGCGCCGGCAACAGTGTTTCAGGTACTACAACTGGATTGAAATAGTTGTTATCGTATCTTGCAACTTGAAGGCGCGGATTGACCGCGTCTCGTTGGTTGCGCGTCACCCCCACGATCAATTCGTGTAGCAAAGGCCCTGTCTCGAATGTCCCGGCGATTTCGCCACGAAGAAATCGGTTTTCATAATCATTGTCGTTTGCAAGTTCGACCGAAAGCGTCCCCGCGCCAGTTGTTGCATTAGTGATTCGGAAGTCCGAGAAGCGGCGATCACGCGTTAAATTTGAAACGCCAGCGTTGAGGGTGATCGCCCAGGCCGGTGAAATTTTATATTCGGCGCGGGTCAGAAGATTATATTCTCGGCCAGTCGACCGCTGCCAGTTCGAACCAATGTTTTTCCGATGCGACTGAAGCTCAGGCAAAATAAGCGTCCCACCCGTTGCGATCGGTCGCAACGTCGTGGGCTCTACAATATCCTTGTAGATGTACTCTGCATCGGCCTGCAGTGTCAGCCCCGGTGCCAGTTCCCAGTCGAAGGCACCCGAAGCAAGAAAACGGTGCCCATCGGTGCGGTCGATGCCATTGTCTAAATGGGCCGCTAAAACATTAAGCCGTAGTCCAAAATTGCCAACCTGGCGCCCAAAATCAAGATGCGCACCAGCCTGACCAAAGTGGTTACCAAATATGCGGATGCTACTGACTGGGTCAGCCGACGCCCGTTTCATGACCAGATTAACAATACCCGAGGGCGTAGAAAAGCCATAGTAAAGCGCTGACGCGCCCTTCAACACTTCGACGCGAACCTTGTTCTCCAACGGTAGGTCGACAAGATTGACAATCGGCAGACTACCGTTGAGTCGCCAGTTACCGCGGCTTTCCACTGGTATGCCACGGATGGAAAGATTGCTGTAGACCGCTGCATTAATCGCTGCCGTCGTCACACCGGGCGTGTTTCGAAGAGCGTCGAGTGCAGAGGTCGCGAGTTGTGCGTTCAAAACCTCTTCCGGAATGACGCTGATGGTCAACGGCGTGTCGATCTGTAGTCCGTTGCGAAAAGTACCTGCTTGTACGGTATCGTTCCGTTTACCTGTAACGACGATATCCTCGAGTTCCGGGCCATCCTCGTCCTCGGGCTGCTGTGCAACCGCAATTCCTGGTGACAACATAAACGCGCAAAAAGCGGTTGACAGAGATGCTCGACTAAAAGTGTTCATAGTTCCCCTCCTACTAACTCAAGTGTACTAATGATTATAATAGAACAATATTGTACTTATGTTGTCAAGGGTTGAATTTCTTTTAGGTCGTGAAGATGGGGGGTCGCAGCGATAAGCTCCCGAGTATATGCATTTTTTGGAAAATTTAGGACCTCCGCAGCTCGCCCTTCTTCGACGATGCGTCCGCTCTCCATCACAATCAGTCGGTCTGCAATGCGTTCGATGACGCCAAGATCATGGGTGATGAACAGGCAAGCAAAACCCTGTTCGCGCTGCAAGCGTTCGAAGAGATCGAGCACCTGTGCCTGTACGGTCATGTCAAGCGCTGAGGTCGGCTCGTCCACAACGACAAGTGCCGGTTCGCCAATCAGGGCGCGGGCGATCGCGATGCGTTGACGCTGACCACCCGACAGCTGATGCGGAAAACGCATTTCCATTCCGCCGAGCCCAACGCTCTCCAACATCGCAGCCACACGTTTGCTAATGACGCCTTGATTTACGCCGCGAATCGCGAGTGTCTCACCAATAAGCGCCCCAACACGTAGCCGGGGATCAAGCGATGTAAACGGGTCCTGAAATACCATCTGCACTGCACCACCGGCTTGTGCGCCATGAGGCAGATCGAAGATAATACTTCCCCTAGCGGCGCCCTGAAGACCCGCGAACACTCGGCCTAGCGTTGTTTTGCCGCTCCCCGATCCACCTACAACGCCAATGACCTCACCCTCGGCAATATCGAGGGACACTGCGTTCAGTGCATTGCGAACCGCACCACGGCCAAATCGTCGGCGCTCACGAAAGCTTACGGTGACCTCTTTTGCAGCCGCTATCAATCTTCCAACAGGCACTACGCGTTCTTCGAAAGGACGACGCGGTACGGCAGCAACCAACGCGCGCGTATATTCGGCGCTTGGTTTACGGAGAATGTCTTCCGTAGTGCCAACCTCGACCAGTTCACCCTCCCGCATAACCGCAATACGATCAGCATAGCGCGCCGCAAGGCCGAGATTGTGCGTGATGAGCAGCACCGAGCAGCCGAATTCCCGGCCAAGCTCAACAATAAGGTCGAGTACCTCGCGCTGCGCCAACGTATCGAGCGCAGTCGTTGGTTCGTCGGCAATGATCAGCTCGGGTCGCAACAAAAGGGTCGCGGCAAGCATGATCCGTTGCCGCATCCCGCCGGAAAATTCATGCGGAAAACTTCTGAGTAACGCCCTGGCATTGGGTATGCGAACCCGCTCAAGCATCTCAACCGCGCGGTCTCGCGCTTCGCCCGCGCGCGTGCCACGATGCCATTGCAATCCCTCGATCAGTTGATCTCCAATCGAAATCGCAGGATTAAGCGAGGTCAGCGGCTCTTGTAGAACCAAGCCGACCCGGTTGCCGCGTACGCCGCGAAGCGCCTCCTCGTTCATCGTGTGAAGCGCATCGCCGCTCAGAAGGATATCTCCCTGACTACGCTCTACCCCATCTGGCAATAGGCCCAACACCGAGCGCGCGAGCATTGTCTTGCCGCTACCCGATTCACCGACAACAGCTAGGATCTCCGCTCGACCAACGTCGATCGAAACCGATCGGACGAGCGGAGTGCCCTTACTGTCGCGGATCATAAGGTGGCGTATCGATAGCACGCTCATCGGGCCGTCCTCGGGTCCAAGCGATCGCGAAGCGCGTCGCCCAAAAGGTTTGTGGCAATTAGTGCGAGCGTAATGCTCAATCCCGGAGCAATGGCTAGGTGACTGGCATCAGCAAGATGCGGGCGCGCTGCAGACAGCATATTACCCCATGTCGGGGTTGGCGGTGAGACGCCAACCCCGAGAAAGCTGAGTGCACTTTCCGACAAAATTACCCAACCGAACAAGCTGGTCATCATAACGATAATCGGTGCCATCATGTTTGGAAGGACGTGCCGCCACAAAATGCGCGCGTGTCCTGCGCCGGCGACTCGCGCGGCCGCGACATAATCAAGTTCGCGGATCGACAAAGCCGAGCCGCGAACAACGCGGACAACAATTGGGATATAGGCAAGTGTAAGCGCGCCTATGATCCCCCATCGGCTCGCGCCCAGCACAGCAACCAGCGCCAAAGCGAGTAAGATTCCAGGAAATGCTAAGAGTGCCTCCGCTACTGCCATTACAATTCGGTCGGTCCAGCCACGGAAATAGCCCGCAATCATACCCGCTAACGTCCCAACGATGGTCGCTAGCGCGACGACCGTAAACGCGATCCCCCCACTAATCCCTGCACCGTGCGCGATGCGGGCAAGTACATCACGTCCGAACTCGTCAGTGCCAAGCCAATGCGCTGTCGAAGGTCCCTGCAAGCGAGCGGTGATATCGACAGCGAGCGGGTCGGGCGTAAGCGGAGATAGCCCAACAAGAACCACGGCCATCATAAGGATGCCTGCACCGCCACCGATGATGTTATTGAGGCGAGACTGGCGCATTATGCGTTTACTATCTTCGGGTCGAATAGTGGATAGATCAGGTCAACTGATAAGTTGACGAGGATGTAAATACCGGCAGTAAAAAGCAGGCATCCTTGTATAACAGGATAGTCCCGCGCAAGCACCGCATCGACCATAAGCCGCCCAAGCCCAGGCAGAGTGAAGACTGTTTCGATCACTGCAATCCCGCCGAGCAAATTGGCGAGTAGTAATCCGGTCAGGGTCAAAGTCGGAGCGAAGGCGTTGGGAAAAACATGGCGACCAAGCACCCGATCATTGTCCAGTCCCTTAGCACGCGCGTGCAGCACATAGTCGAGCCCAAGCACTTCGATCGCCGAAGCGCGCATCATGCGGGTCAGCACGCCGAGTTCAGCGAGCGCGAGGACGATTACCGGCAGAACCATGTAGCTTAATGCCGCGACTGGATCTTCGGAGAATGGCACAAAGCCGATGACCGGTGCCCAGCCGAGCTTTAGTCCGAAAAAGAGCATGAACATCAGGCCAAGCCAAAAAGCAGGAATAGACAGTAGAATCGTTGCTGTGGTGACAATCATTATATCTATCGTCCGACCTCGGTTAAGGGCGGCATACAAACCGCCAATCACAGCGATAATCAATGCAAGTGCTACTGCTGCCACGACGATGGGGGCACTCACTGCAAACCGGTCGAGGACCAAGTTGGTCACCGGCTGGCCACTAAGCAGTGACGTGCCGAGGTCCCCATTGGCCACGTCTCCGGCCCAACGCAAGAACTGAGCAGGCATTGGTTCGTCAAGGCCCATTTGGGCACGTTTTGCATCAATTTCGGCCGGGGAAGCGGACTCGCCGAGCAACACTTGAGCGGGATCGCCCGGTGCTAATCGAACCATCCCGAACACAGCGATTGCAACTAAAAGCAGCGTTGGAATTGCCAGTCCCAGCCGTCTGATCAGATATCCCGTCACGTTCCTTCTACCCCATCTGATAAGTTACGGCTTCTTGCTTACGCCCCACAGTCGCTGCTGCAAGGCAGGCCAGGTCTTGACGCCCGATATGCCCGACCTCCAAGCGATAACATGGGGTGGATTATATGTGACAACCAGCGGCGTTAGCTCACGCATCCGCGCATTCAACTTGTCGAATGCCATTTGCCGCGATTCATCATCAGTTGCTGCAGCTGATTGCGCAAGGAGCGCTTGGGACATCGGATCATCCCATACCTTGCGCGGCTCGTCGGCTTTGCGGCCGATTACCGTCGCGCAGTTAAATGTCGGGTCAAGCCTCGCTGAATAGGCAAATGTCATTGCCTGATAATCTCCGTCAGCATAACGGTCGAACTGCGTTGCCCAGTCGAAGGTTTCGATTTCGAAGTTGATCCCTGCCTCTTTTGCCATCGCTTGGATCAGCACCGCAGCGTCGAACATCTGCGGATAACGCTTGTTCGTTGCAAGCTTGATAGTTTGGCCACGATATCCGCTTGCGGCAGCCAAAGACTTCGCCAACGCGATGTCACGGCGGATTAGATCACGATGTCCGCCCTTATAGTAGGGGCTCGACACGGGGACCATTGAGCTGTTTGCGGTTGCCGTGCCGTTTGTCGTGTTACGCGCCAGTGCTTGGACGTCAATCGAAAGCGCGATTGCTCGGCGCATCTGTGGGTTAGCAAGCACTGGATCTTTGGTCTGCAGCAACAGCGCATAGACATCCATCAAAGGCTGCGATACGACTGTGACACCGGACGTCTTCTTCAACGGTGTCACGTCCGATGGAGCAACCCCATCAAGCAGGTCGATCTCGCCGCTCTGCAAAGCTGTACGCGCAGCGGTGCTATCGGGAATAATTTCAAAGCGCACCTTATCTACTAGCGGCGTCTTGTTACCGACATTGCCCGTCGCTGGTGAGTTCAGAGCGCTGTAGCTGTCGAACTCGACCAACTCGATGTATCGGTCTGCCTGCCAGCTATTAAATTTAAACGGCCCGGTGCCAATCGGCGCGCGCCATTTACCTGCTTCGTCGAGCGAAGCAGGATGGATCACCGCTGTTCCATGGCAATCGACCTTTGCGAGAATTTTGAGGAAAAGTGGGGCGGGCTTCGCAAGTGTAACCACTACCGTATCTGTACCCTGTGCCTTGAATGCCGATATGGGTGCAAGCCCATCCGCGCTAAGGTCTGACTTGCAGCGCCATTCACTTTCTTCCGAAAGATACCGCTCAAATGACCAGATTACTTCAGCCGAGGTCAGAGGCGCACCATTGTGAAAGGAGACACCTTTGCGTAACTTGAATTGATATTCACGTCCGTCGGATGAAACCTTGATCGATTCTGCGAGCAGAGGCGCAACTGATCCGTCATCGCGTAGTCCAACAAGTCCCTCGCCGATCTGCATAATCACGGTGTCAGTGTTCTCGTCACGTGATCCGCCGGGTTCGGTCCCCAATATGTCGCTGTTAAGGCGGGTTATTAGCGTTACAGGACCCACGCTTGACGCCTTTTCCTTCGAGTTCGACCAGAATGCCAACGCAATGGCGATGGCCACAACGAGGATCGATCCAATCAGTATAATGCGTCGCATCAGGGTGTTCCTTTAAGCAAGATGATAGACTGTGAAGTGAGGATTTTCGGCAGGCAACATAGCTACCTCCATCCGACCTTTGCCCGGCTCCATTATTAGCGAAGCCACGGTCGCGCTCAGGTCCGTGAAGGATGACGGGCGCGCCGGTCTGCAAATCGACCAAGGCGATCCGTAATTGTCCAGCAGGACAGCGCGGATATCTTCGATAGTAATAGCGCCCGACTTGCTGCGCAGCAGCGCTTCGGCACGATGCTGACGCTGAAAACTGCATGGAAAGGCAACGCCACCGTCCGTTTTCAGTTTGATCTGCGCCGCAAGGCTGAGCCAGTGATTGGCGTGTACGAGTAGGCCATCCGTCGCGCAGAACTCAAATGCCTCATCTGGCGCGCATTCAAAATCGAGCACCATACCGCCGGCATCACTAAGCACAACGTTGTTTGACGCCGATTTCGGCGTACTCACCACCGCCTGCACAGCTGTCGCCATATGCCACTGGTCAAGCACGCGGCGTCGCAGCAGCGCCAGCGGAACGCCGAGCTTTTTGTAGTCTCGATCACATTCTAGATAATTGGCCGCAACTGCTAACCCAGCTTCGTTAATGCCAAAACGTGCAAGCGCGCCCGCTTCAGTGAAGGTTAGATAATCAGGGCCGTCATTGCGACGAACGCGCAGCATCACCGACGCGTCTGCCGCCTCCATTTTCCAATCCCAATTATGCGCATGAATAGTAGATCCGTCCGCTGTCGCCGACGCGGCCGCAACAATGGCAGTGCAACCATCGGGTGTTGGATCGACAAACTCCTTGGAAGACGCAGCGGCGAGCTTTAGCAACTCGGTACGTGCATTGATCAGCATTATATCAGCGAATGCGACGCCTGCCCCGTCGGCGATAGCACGCATTTCCAAAACATATCCGGCGTCGAACTCCTCGACGATTGGTAGAAAGTCTTCGACGAGCCGTTCAAGACCGGCATTGTCAACACCGAAACTGAGCAACTGCCTGCGATAATGGTCAATTGCGCGCGCAATGATCGGCATCGCCTTACGCCCATAATCATGAGCACGAGCTTCCACGTTTCCTGCGATATCGATAAGCGCCAGCGTTTCCATACACCCCCTGTCCTGTGTTTAGTATGAGGTAACAGCTAAAATGTATTTTACAACGGAAAAAAACAAAGTAAGGCATGTGCCGGCGGAACTGCAGAACCTAAAGGTATTATCATTATGGGAAATAGGACGGACAGACCGAGCGGGACATCACCCCTACTCTCTTCGTTGTGGGCCGATTCGGCTCCCCCAGCACCGCTTTACCCGACGCTCGGTGAAACAGCCGACGCGGATGTTGTTATTATTGGTGCCGGCTTCACTGGCCTTTCTACGGCGCTTGCCCTCGCGGAACGTGGCAGGACCGCCATTGTTCTTGAGGCAGGCCAGCCCGGTTCGGGCGCATCGGGGGTTAGCGGTGGCCAAGTTATACCAGGCCTACGCCACTTTGATTACGACTTGATGGCCGCATACGGCCCAGAAATCGGACGCCGTGCGCATAAATTCGGTGGTGACTCGGCGGACCGTACGTTTGCTATTATCGCCCGACACAACATCGAATGTGGCGCTGCACAGACAGGTAAAATCCAAGCTGCCGATTCAGCTGCCGGCCTGACTGAGGCCCATCGTCGCTTCACCGCTTGGCATGCGGCTGGCGCTCCTGTTGAAATGATCGACCGGAAGTCGCTGGCCGATAGATTAGGAACGGATGCCTATCTCGGAGGGATGATTGATGGCCGCGGCGGTACGGTCCAACCGCTGGCCTTAACCCGCGGCCTCGCTGCTGCCGCCACGAGCGCGGGCGCACGGATTTTTGGAAACAGTGCCGCTTTGCGGATTATTCGTGAGGGAAATGACTGGCGCGTTGAAACGCGCACTGGCGCCGCGCGTGCACGCCAGTTACTGCTCGCAACGAACGCTGCTACGGGTAGCCTTTGGCCCGGCCTCGACCGCTGCTTTATGCCTGTATGGTCCTATCAAATCGCGACAGTTCCGATTGGTGACCGACTGTCCGCACCTGCGCTGCGTGACGGCAGCGCTGTAGCAGACACACGCCGCGTCCTCCGCTATTTTCGGTCCGACGCCAATGGCCGCTTAATTGTAGGTGGAAAAGGAGTTAGCCGCGCGCCACGCCATATCGCCGATTTTGAATTTCAACGGCAGGTTTTACAACGACTTTACCCGGCGCTTGCCGATACTCCGCTCAGTCACGCTTGGGGTGGACAAGTTGCAATCACCATCGACAGGCTTCCCCGCATCTTTGCGCTTGGTGACGGAGCCTATGCGCATCTTGGTTGCAATGGAAAGGGAGTGGCTTGGTGTACGGCTATTGGAGAAGCATTTGCTGAGGCCTTCGTAGAAGACCGGCCAGCCGCCCTACCAATTCCAGTCACCTCGGTGTCGCCAATACCATTCCATCAATTTCGCAAGCTTTATGTGGCGCTTGGCGGTGCTTGGCTGCGCATGCGTGACACACTCGACACGACGGGCAGCACCAGCGTCCGCAAGGAATAGGAATTTAATGAAATGACAATGAAAGCCGACGAAATGAGCACCTATTGGATGCCGTTCACTGCTAACCGCAGCTTCGGCAAAGCACCGCGTTTATTCACGGCCGCAGATGGTATGTTTTACTCAACAGATTCGGGACACCGAGTCCTTGATAGCATTGCGGGTCTGTGGTGCGTCAATGCTGGTCACGGCAGACGTCCCATTATCGATGCCATCAAAGAATCAGCCGAACGCCTCGATTTCGCCTCATCGTTTCAGGTGAGTCACCCGGCTGCATTCGAACTGTCCCAAATGATCGTCGCTCGCTCGCCAATGCCTGACGGCAATGTCTTTCTTAGCAATTCTGGGTCGGAGGCGGTGGACACCGCACTAAAAATCGCACGCGGCTATTTCGCCATGAAAGGCGAAGCTGGACGAAAGCGTCTCATTGGCCGCGCACGCGGATATCACGGGATGGGGTGGGGCGGCTTATCCGTCGGCGGGATTGGCCGCCACCGTCGGGATTTCGAACCGCTTATCGGCCAAGTCGATCACATACGCCATCCTTATGATCCTGCCGTTTCAAGATTCTCTCGTGGACAGCCCGAGAAGGGAGTCGACTATGCCGACGATCTCACAGACCTGCTAACACTGCACGACCCTGCGACCGTTGCAGCGGTAATCGTCGAGCCTGTCGCTGGGAGTGCTGGGGTCTTTCCGCCCCCTGTTGGCTACCTAGAAAAACTTCGCGCAGTGTGCGACCAGCACGGGATTTTGCTAATCTTCGATGAGGTGATCACCGGTTTCGGAAGAATCGGCGCGCGTTTCGCTGCCAACCGTTTTGGTGTACAGCCCGACATTATTACCTGCGCTAAGGGCTTGTCGAACGGAGCCGTTCCAATCGGAGCGACGATCGTCAGCAAAGCAATTCATGACGCCTATATGGAGAATTCCCGCGAGGAGATCGAACTTGCGCACGGCTATACCTATTCGGGACACCCTTTAGCTTGCGCGGCGGCCATAGCGACGATCCGCCTGTTCGACGAAGAAGGGCTTTGGACACGCGTAACTGCGCTAGAGGGTGCGTTTGAAAGCGCAATGCATGGATTAAAAGAACAGAAGCTTGTTACTGACGTGCGCAATATCGGCTTACTGGCAGGCATCGACCTAGCGCCGGTTGCCGGCCAACGAGGCGCACGCGCTAAGCGCATTGCTGATCTCTGCTTTGATCGAGGTGTGTTGGTGCGCAGTTCTGGCGACACGCTTGTAATCTCTCCGCCGCTAATCATCGAAGTCGGTCAGATCGATCTCATTGCAACGACTATTGCGGGCGCGCTGGATGATTGTACATGAGGACCGCATATCCAAGGCTATCACTGCGCATCGGCGGCGAGGCAATTTACGAGAGCAACGATTTTATCGACGTGGTCAACCCCGCAACGGGTGAAGTGATCGCCGCAATGCCAATGGCGGGCGCAGCTCACATCGACGCCGCGCTTACCAGCGCCAACGTTAGCTTTGCCGGATGGTCAGCAACGCCGCCCTATCAGCGGGCAGCTATCCTGCGCGGCACCGCAACGCTACTTCGCGAGCGCAAGATGGCTATCGCGGGCGTAATGACAACCGAACAGGGCAAGCCACATGCGCAAGCCAGCGCGGAGCTCGCCGCAGCCGCCGACCTTTTCGACTGGTTCGCCGAGGAGGCGCGCCGCATTTTCACGCGGACCATACCTGGACGGACCGTCGACATAGACTACCACGTCAATCGCATTGCAATCGGTCCGGTCGCAGCCTTCACACCGTGGAACTTCCCAGCAACGTCACCGGCACGAAAAATCGCGGCAGCGCTGGCCGCCGGGTGCACAATGGTGTTGAAGCCCGCCGAGGAAACACCGGCGACCGCTCTTGCCATCGCCGACGCGCTCAACGATGCGGGTCTACCACCCGGAGTGCTGAACATCCTGTTCGGTAATCCTGCCTTCGTGGCCGAACGACTGGTCACGTCGCCGATGATCCGCAAGGTGTCATTGACAGGTTCGACTCGGGTCGGACGACTGATCGGCGCTCTCGCCGGTCAGCATTTAAAGCCTGTTACGCTCGAACTAGGCGGTCATGCGCCGGTCATCGTGGCTGGAGACGCTGATCTTGACCGCGCAGTTGAGCTTGCCGGGGGCGCAAAGTTCCGCAACAGCGGCCAAGTGTGTATTGCGCCGACGCGCTTTTTAGTCGACAGATCGGTCGCAGATGCCTTTGCTGATCGACTGCGCATTTTTGTTTCGCAGCTGACAATTGGCGCAGGCAGCGATGCGAGCACGACATTGGGACCACTGGCAAACGAACGCCGTCGGAAAGCACTGGAGGCTCTTCTTGCCGATGCGGCCCAGCGCGGTGCGAGCATCTGGCGCCCGGACACGCCGATCCCCAATCGCGGTTTCTTCATGTCACCCGCGATAGTTGAGGACGCCCCAACGGATGCTGACATTCTGAATGATGAACCCTTTGGCCCGGTTGCCATCCTTAACCGATTCGACACACTTGATGCCGCGGTCGCGGAAGCTAACCGACTACCTTACGGCCTCGCCGCTTATGGCTTTGCGACCGCACCGGACACTCTTGATCGCCTTGGCAGGACGCTCCGTGCTGGAATGATTGGCCTTAATTCCTGCAATATTACTATTGCGGAAACGCCATTTGGTGGGGTGGGCGACAGTGGCTTTGGGCGCGAGGGCGGCAGTGAGGGGCTTGACACGTACTTGGTAAGCCGTTTGATCAGCATGTGCCAACCAGCCCGACTTGGCGTATAGTAAATTAGGACATAGTTTGATACCGATGAGCAATAACACTTCTTCTTACGAAAACGCTTCCCAAAACCGCCTGCGTCGAAACCTTGCTGCAGAGATCATTGCGCTGATGCGCAAACGCGGCTGCGCGCCGGGCTATCATATTGTGGAGAACGAAATCTGCCAGCATTTCGGCGTGTCGCGCACACCGGTTCGCGCAGCGATGGGTCTGCTCGCACAATCGGGGGTGGTTGAACATCGGGCGAACCGGGGCTTCGTCTTGGCCGCACTACCCGAGCGGAATCTATCAGAAGTGTCCGAAACTGACGAAGCGGAAGCAGACAATGCGCTGTTCGTTGACATCGCGCAGGCACATCTTGCAGGGAGCCTGCCACGCGAATGCACGCAACAAGAGCTCGTCCGACTATTTGACGTCCGGCTTCCCGTCGTCGTTCGCGTCCTGCGACAGCTCAGCGATCTTGGGCTTGTCGAACGCAAGCGCGGCAATGGCTGGAGCTTCCTCGTTTCAATCGATTCCACCCAAACCGAGCGGGAGAGCTATCGTTTCCGATCAGTCATCGAGCCGGCGCTGCTGCGCGAACCTGGCTTCGCGCTGCCGCCCAGCTGGATTGAAAACATGCGCGCTGAGCATGGGGCGTTTGCGAAGCTAACGTGGCGGGAGACGCTCGCAGTCGAATTCTACGAAATGAACGCGCGCTTCCACATCGGCCTCGCCAAGTCCTCCGGCAATCACTATTTTTTCCAAGCAATGGAGCAGCAGAACAGGCTTCGCCGCTTCCTAAACTATGGCTGGGTATTTGGGATTGAACGCGTCCATCAATCGATTCACGAGCATATGGCAATTCTCGACGCTCTGGCGTTAGGCGACAACAACCGCGCCGCGCTGTTGATGGAGTTGCACCTCGACGAAGCACGCGAAGCACCGCCGAAATCGAAATGACGGAATCTCAGAAAGGCCTCTAACGAATGAGCCTCCTTACACTTCTCGTGATAGCCGGTGCAGGGATCCACACGCCTGCTCATTTGCCGCCAAGCGGGGACCAGCCGCACAGTCATACCCATGCTCCCGGAGAAATCGACGAAGATCATGGCCCTCTGCTATTGCAGCTGACCTATACAGGCGAAGTAATTGGTAATGCTTCAGGTGGGTCGCGCCACGGCACGCGCTATCTCGACAATATCGATGTCGTATTCGAAGCCGACATGGAAAGTCTTGTTGGCTGGAAGGGCGCTCAGGTCCATGTCTATGGTCTTTATAATAACGGAAAGTCGATCAGTGACTTAGTCGGTGACACGCAAGCGGTGAGCAACATCGAAACCGGTGCGCGCGCCTTACGGCTCTATGAAGCTTGGGTGAGCCAGAAATTTGGAGAGAGCGTTTCGATAAAGGCAGGGCTCTATGACCTCAATTCGGAGTTTGACGCACTTGACGCAGCTGGGCTATTTGTGAGCAGCGCGAACGGCATCGGTACCGACTTCGCCCAGAGCGGCCGTAATGGGCCATCTATTTTTCCTTCGACTTCGCTCGCCGTGAGGTTCCAAATCGAACCCGAAGAAGGATGGGCAGTTCGCGCTGCGGTGCTGGACGGCGTACCGGGCGATCCCGACAATCCGAGCCATACTGCGATCAAGCTTGGCGAGGGTGATGGCACATTAATGGCGGGCGAGGCCCAGTTGCCGCTTCTTGGCGGCAAAATACTGCTCGGCCACTGGCGCTATACCGCTAAATTTGACCGAAACGGTGGCGCAGGTACTACCACGGGTAACAGAGGTTCCTATATTCGTGGTGAATTCCCGCTCGCACGTCGAGACGGCAAAAATGTCGATGCGTTCTTTCGCCTCGGTGTAGCGCGCGGGCTATTCAATATGTTCGACACCTTCGCTGGCGCTGGCGTGAAGTTTGGCGGCTGGGTCCCCGGACGCGACGCGGACGAGTTCGGTATCGCCATCCAAGCCGCCTTTGCATCCGACAGTTTTCGAGCTGCCGAGAGCGCTTCCGCCGCCGAAGTAGCGATAGAGACCTCCTACCGAACCCAACTTACGCCATGGCTCTCGATCCAACCCAACGTACATTATGTCCGACGGCCCTCCGCCAATGCCTCTTTAGCCGACGCGTTTATCATCGGCCTTCGTGCCGAAGTGGCCATTAGCGCTCTCCGCTTTTAACGTCTTTGCTAAATGAAGCCGTATGTTCGGATGAGTGACAAACGTCCACTTTCATAACCCGTATAAAGCACAGTGAAAAAATTTGCGGATCGAGGGTCAGGTTGGGGAAATCTCTCAGATGGTTGTCGATGACCGCTATTGCATCGATATTCTGCATCAAGTGCAAGCGGTGAAGTCCGCGATAGCTAAGGTGGAGATTACAATCCTTGGAGATCATGCATCATGCTGCGTTGCTGGTGCAATTGCGCATGGCAATGTGACCGAGCAGCGTGAGAAGTTTAATGAGCTTATCGATCTGTTTGACAAGATTAAGCGCTGAATAAGGTAATCACGTTAGAAGTTGGCATAGCACTCTGAGGGGTTAATCCAACGCCGAGGGATGATAGCACCGGCCGCCAGTGGCATTGATGGTCGTTAGGCGTTACGTCAACACTGGGCTTCAATTTTGCAATGGCCATCAATCTGATGGGAGGTCCGCTTATGGGCAAGCCAGTCGGACTTTATAATGTCTGACATTGGGCGCAAAGCTGCCGCTCCGCATTTGTCTGGAAACCTGAACACAAAGCCTTCTGAGCAAATTGCGGTGAAAATGTTCGGATCGTGTTCGGATTTTTTAAGAGCTTTATAAGCTACTGATTTATAGTGTAAATTTTATAGAGCCGAATCTTGCCAAGGTTGGGGTCGAGGGTTCGAATCCCTTCGCCCGCTCCAGTTTTCCTAGGGTTTCAGCGAAACCCTAAAACCTCCCATGAAACTTCCATGAAAAACGGTATGTTTTATGCGACGAGTTATTCCGTCGCATAACCCAAACTACGATCTGTTTTCGGAAAACTCAACCTTGGAATCTGATGAGCGCCTACATTCATAAACATCACCGAACGACAGCCAATAGTTAGCCATGACCCTACATATTAGGGTGGGGCGCCACACTAAAAATCGTATAAATATCAATAAGACGATCCGAGACGGATCAATGACCGGCAGTTCGCAAACTGCCGGTATGTAAGGTAGTTGTATGTTTGGATGAGCATCTGGGCATTACAGCCAGAACGTGGACCTATTTAAAGATAGACCCAGCAAGGGATCAATGTTTGATACTGCAAGTCTGCTCGTCAGACCGACGCGCTGTTTCTGATTGCCGCCAACTCTGAAAGCGACTGATTAACCGTCCGTGTAAGGACTATTCGCCACCTAAGTATGCGGCTCTTTTCGTGTAGCCTTCGATCCCACATACTCTTGCTTTTTGTAGCTCTGCCTTTGCCGCTGCTACATCGACATGCGGACCAGACAGAGTGACAAACATGTTTTCTGTTAAACCTTGGTATCGATATGTGTGGTCACTGATTGAAGCTATCCCACACTGCTCGAGCTGTACCATTTTAGCAGTTGCCATCTCAACGGCCTTCACGTTGCTTTCGGGGCCTGAGGCATAGATGTTGAAAATATGGCTATAGCTCGTTGGCTGGGCATATGCGCTTATCTGGGGCATCATAAGGGCGGCAGGCGCCAGTCCGGCAAATACCAAAAGATTGGTTTTCGTGTTCATCATGCGACCTTCACACGCGACGCCGTGAAATGAAAAACGTCAGCACAAACGAGACTATCAACATGACTATTAAAGTCCCCATGACATCGCCGATGAAAATCGTGATCAGAAGGTCCAGTGGCTGCAGCGGGTGACCTGAAAGAATGAAGTAAGCGTTCAAAAGCAGGGCGTTTGATGCCGCGCACAGCGCTCCTAACGCCACAAAATGAACCGCCTTCAAGTCAGCTAAATCTGGCTTCACCGTAAACAGCCTCTTGAACACACCGATACCAGCGAGCGGAGCTAAGCCCGACATTACAGCCAATGAGATAATGTCTATTATGCCATCGTTTACTCTGTCTTGGACGACAAAATAGCTGGCCATAATAATCGCTAAAACACCTGCCGCCCGAAAAACGAGAGGGTAGATTATGCGTAACGCTGCTGGCAGAAATATGAGGTGAGCATTAGGACTTAGGGCTAATTTCTGAAAAACAAACCCATTTGCTGAAGCCACGCCATACCATACCAGCGCTAAGCCGATTACAAGTAGGACCCTTACCAACACATCCTTTAACGCAGCCGTCATACAGTTCGCGGAGTTTGCCCAAGAGCTGAGATGCCTTCACTAATGCTCGCCATGTAATCTCGTGCGAGCTGCGTAGGTTCCACGAATTTGACGCGCTTATCTTTGCTGTCAGTGCGCAAACGAACTAGACCCTTGTCTCGCAGAGCTATTATTCTCCGATAAGCTGTAGGCTGCGAACCGAAGCGTGCATTACTCATCACTTCGCTTACCATAATATCGTCACGCTCGTGCCATTGCACAATGAGTGCATCCAGCAGCAGACCCTCTTCTCCATTCAAGGTGTCAAACGGTGCCAGCTGCCTAATTGCATTGAGCATATTTAACAGTCGCACGTAGGAGGGCTGTGGTGTTCTAGTCATGTTGTCTCTACTTTTCATGTCGGATGGAGCACAATCAACATAGTTTTAATTTTGAAAGCATCTGCTTGCGTTGGATTTATTCACTCGTTAACTATCAACTTTGAAAGTTATTAAATCTTTTTGATGCCGTGTCAAAGCAACATTTTTGGCTGCTGCACAAGGGGGCATGTCTGTGAGATCAGGCAAGGCAGTTGAGGTCTAGATATGATTCACAAAGCCATAAGGCGCATCTTTTTTTGTAGCTTCAACGCGCACGTCCGAAGCCGCAAACATGCGAAGGTGGGCGGGAGTTATCTCGTTTCGCAATGCAAGTATTGCGGAATAGCTATGGCCAAGCGCGCCTTTGGAAAATGGGAAGTCGATGATACGTAATTACGAGATTCAAGCGGGTGACATTGCTTGAATGACCCACAGAGCATGTTGTAATTATTGCTCTTAACTTAACCCAGCTGTCTAACGATGGCTGGGTTTTTTGCCATCATAATTGCGATACAATTCCGAAAGCCTGACAAGGCGCCTTCATGTTTTATCTGGCGACACAATAGCTCTTATTAGAGCACTGATGGCACCTGCATGTTGTGACAATATTACGTTGCGGGCTTCTGCGATAGAGAGGGCAATTCCGAAAAATGAATATCCCCATGGTGTGAAACCTCCTTCGTATTTAGTGCCAAGCGGAACTCAGCCTCTGACACATCGGTTTCAACTCTGAAGATCCTCTCTGGAGAAAACTGCACAAGAGTTGCTTCTTCGCGACGCTGACCAAGAGCCGACGTCATCGCGCTGCCAAGCTTGAAGGCCATTGTGCCATCTGGCCACTCTTCAACGACGATGAGGACCGGCCGTTTTTCCCTTCTCTTTTCAAACTTGAGATCGGGCTTTTCACTCATTCTTGCCGTTTCCTTCCGGAGCGGCATTCCAGACCAGCAAGGCAATTGTTCTCAACTCGCTTGCATTTAAGCAGTCCTCTTCGTTGATCCAGCTATAATGCTCGAGTTCATTATTCTCCTTTTCCCAACGCCAAAAGTCAGCGAGCAGATGGATCATAGCTTGGTTACGTGATGCTTGCTTTTGTGGTGCATGACCAATGGCGCACCATGTCCAACCGTCATTGTCATCGTAGGCGTGAACCCATAGCATCCAGTGGGATCGGCCTCTGCTGAGGTAGTAGCCGTCTACCCGTCCATTCATTGGGCCCCACGCCCATTCAACTTGTCCTAGGGTCAGGACTCATTAACTAAGCCAAAAGATGACTGTAGCTGCGATTGCGATGGCAGACAAGAAGGTGTGGGCGCATCGGTCATAACGGGTGTGGATGCGTCGCCAGTCTTTGAGTTTCCCA
>NZ_JBIKPH010000111.1:0-8208 GCF_044357595.1 Sphingorhabdus sp.
TGATCAAGGTCGCTGACGATTATGTCGAAGTCGAAATTGCGCCAAATGTGCGGGTGAAGGCTGTGAAGTCGACCATCGCCAACGTGCAATCACGCGGAACCAAAGCTGCCAATGATTAACCGCTGGGTTTGAATGGCTGACGGCCCAACCCCAATTTTTGCTTTTCCAGTTCGTTCGGACCCAACTCATGCTTGATTTTCCCCGTTGGCGCGTATGGATGCTCAACACGCTCATCATTTTTGGTGTGCTCTTTGCTATCCCCAGCCTTCTTCCGGCGCAGATGCGCGATCAACTTGCACAATTTGTACCGACGCCAACGATTAATCTTGGACTCGACCTTGCTGGCGGTAGCCATATTCTGTTGGAAGCCGATACATCGCAGCTCGCGGAGACACGGCTTGAGGCTTTGGAAGATGGCGTGCGGACCGCAATGCGCCGCGCAGACCCGCAGATCGCGATTGCTGATGTGTCACGCGCCGATGGCCAGCTAAGTTTTACGGTCAGTGATGTGTCCAAAGTCGATGCAGCGCGCGAAGCACTCATTCCCTTAACCAGCAATGCCACGGGCAGCCGCGATTGGAATATCGGCGTCAACGATGGCAATCGGTTGATTGTCACGCCAGCAGGTGCAGGGAACGAAGCAGCCCTTAATCAGGCGATGGACACAGCCAAGGACGTTATTGATCGCCGCATCAACGCGCTTGGAACGCTTGAACCAACGATCATCCGTCAAGGCGATAATCGGATTGTAGTTCAGGTTCCTGGGCTTGACGACCCCGCTGCCTTGAAAGCGCTCATCGGCAAAACCGCAAAGCTCGAATTCAAGCTGGTGGATGAACTGGCCGACCCTGACCAAACCGCGACGGGTAAGGCGCGCGTCGGCAGCCAAGTTCTACCCTATCCGGACAATCCATCCGGCTTACCCAATATCGCAGTGCGCCGCCTTGGTGGTATCTCTGGCGATAAGCTGGTTAAGGCTGATCCCACATTTGACTCACAGACCAACGAACCTGCGGTCACTATTCAGTTCGACTCCGAAGGTGGCCAAAGATTTGCTCGGATGACACAGCAAAATGTGAATAAGCTTTTCGCGATCATATTGGATGGCCAAGTTATCTCCGCACCGCAAATTCGTGAGCCAATCTTCGGCGGGGTTTCCCAGATTTCGGGCAGCTTCACCACAGAAAGCGCCAATGCGCTCTCCATTTCGCTGCGCTCGGGGGCTTTACCGGTTGATCTTAAGATCGTGGAAGAACGTTCGGTTGGTCCAGACCTTGGCGCTGACTCCATCCGCCGCGGCGTGCTGGCGGCGGTGATTGGTACGACCGCCATTCTTGTGCTCATGTTCCTCGTCTATGGCCGCTTCGGCATGTATGCCAATTTCGCTTTGGTCATTAACATAGGCATGATTTTGGGGGTAATGGCATTTGCCAATGCAACATTGACCTTGCCGGGCATCGCAGGCTTCGTTCTGACGATTGGTGCAGCAGTGGACGCAAACGTTTTGATTAACGAGCGTATCCGCGAAGAATTGAAACGGGGCCGGCGCATCGTGCAAGCGATTGAGGTTGGATATAAAGAAGCTAGCCGCGCAATTTTTGACGCAAACAGCACTAACGTCATCGCGGCCGTTCTGCTGTTTATCTTTGGTTCAGGTCCAATCCGTGGCTTTGCCGTGGTTCTGATGATCGGGATTGTCACATCGGTGTTCACCGCCGTGACCATCACCCGAATGTGGGTATCGCGCTGGGTTAAGCGCACCCGTCCTACTGAACTGACGATTTGAGGATATTGATATGAAACTGCTCAAAGTCGTTCCTGACGATACCAACATCGACTTTCTCAAATGGCGGAACTGGGCCTTTGGCGTCAGTTTGTTGCTCATGATTGCATCGATTGGGTTGGTTGCCACCAAGGGTTTGAACTTTGGCGTCGATTTTATCGGTGGCCAGATGATCCGTGCGACGTTCACGCAGACGGCCGCCGCACCTGTGGCCGAACTGCGCGAAACAGTTGGCAGTCTTGGTTTTGGCGACCCGACCATTCAAAGATTTGGCGCCGAGAACCAGGTTTCAATCCGCATGAAATTGCCCGACGGCGCGGATAAGAATCCCGAGATCGCTAACGCAATGGCGGAAAAAATCACGAACAAGCTCAAGGCTGATCATCCCGATGTACGGATTGACGGCGTTGACTCTGTGTCCGGTAAGGTTTCGCAGGAATTGTTTAGCAAGGGCGTCCTTGCATTGCTTGCGGCGATGGCAGGTGTTTCGATCTATATCTGGTTCCGGTTTGAATGGCAGTTCGGGGTTGGGGCGATTTGGTCGCTGATGCACGATGTGACGCTGACCTTCGGATTGTTTGCGCTTACAGGGTGGGAGTTTGACCTCAACATCATCGCGGCTTTGCTGACGATTATCGGCTATTCGTTGAACGATACGGTTGTTGTGTATGACCGTATTCGCGAGAATCTGATGAAATTCCGCAAAATGGAAATGGCGTCGCTTTTGAACCTGTCCGTCAACGAAACCTTGTCTCGAACGGTGATGACCAGCGTATCGATTTCGCTGCCGTTGATCATATTGGTCCTCTTTGGACCAGATGTTATTTTCGGTTTCAGCGCTGCAATGGCATTTGGTATTGTCGTCGGAACTTATTCCTCGGTTTATCAGGCGGCCCCCATATTGATCTGGTTCAAAGTAGGTTCGCACAGCTTTGTGCCGACCGATGACGCCATCGCCGGTTCAAAGGCGGAGCGGATCGACGAAAACTTCGGCGCGAAGCCTTAACGCTTCGATACGGCCGATGTCTCGCCGAAACGAAAGGCAATTGCGCGCGCATTCGCCTGTTTTATAATGTGCGCACGAGCCGGACTGCCTTTGCAATCCAAGCCGGATCGGCGACAACTTGTTGTCGTGCACCAGCCTCAAGCGGCAACAGGTGCAATTTCCCGGCGTCACGGCCGAGCAAGCGGCCAAAGATGAAGCGGCCACCAGGGCGCGGGACAAGGACGTCCAGATTGAGCGCAGAGGCAAAGTCGTCGGGCTGAAGCTGTTCAAGCCATAATTCATCCCCGCGCCGATATTCGCCCAATGCCACAGCAATCCGAAGCCCGACCATCGTCGCGCCGACATTGGGAACCATGATGCGCTCCTCCTTCGACGGGGCGTACGTGCCACCATCATGCAGTATAGCAGCGACGGGAAGATATTGCTGGTCAGGCAGAGCAACGAGGTCGCTCGATTCCACATCCAAAGCGTCCGCGATACGGTTGATCCAGATCAGCGACAGCACTCGCATCCCTGTTTCAAGGCGACCGATGGTCTGCGCAGTCGTCGGCGGATTGCAGCGCATAGCAACATCTGCAAGCGTGAGGCCCTTGGCCCTTCGTACATCGCGAATTCGACTTTGCATGAATTACTCCTTCACCAAATAGGTTTTTTTCCTACAATATTTACCACATGGCAAGGGTAATTCGCGTAGTCACAGGAGAGCCCACGCCAGCCAATTCGCTTTCCAACCGTAAATTCCATGATCCTCGTATGTTGGTGGAGCATGCCGTGGCCGAAAATGGTGAAAGCATAGGCCACCGTACCGTTACCATAAACCTGTCTGAATCGCCCTTGTCCTGGCTGCATGCACGCGGCCATTTGTCCAACCGGCAGATGTTGGCGGGCGAAACCTTGCGTGGGGATTATGAGGCAGCGGCGCCTGCGCCACATGTTACCATGTCGTGGGAGAATATTCCGCGCAGCCGGCAAAAACGCAGCGCACCATCAGGCTTAAACCGCACCGAACGGATGATGAGCGCAAAGGCGCGCTTCGATAACGCCTTGACCGCGCTTGGTCCCGATCTGTCAGATATTGCATGGCGCGTCATTTGTGTTGGCGAAAGCGTGCCGATTGCCGAACGCGAGATGTCATGGCCCGTGCGTTCAGGAAAGCTGGTCTTAAAAATCGCACTGGACCGGCTTGCTGTATTTTACTGCATTCCTGGTTAGGAGGCCGTTTCTTAAACCATCATGGCCAGCTCCAACCAGCGTTCCTCAGCCGCATCCTTTTCGGCACGCAGGCTTTCGGTTTTGGCGGTGAGTTCGGCAAAGCGGGCTGGCTTTTGCACGTATAAAGCCGGGTCGCTCATTTCCTTTTCGGCTGCGGCAACTTCGGCGTCGATTTCGGAAATGCGCTTCGGCAGCAAGTCATAATCGCGTTGGTCTTTGTAAGTGAGCTTGACCTTTTTGGGTGCAGAGGGGGCCACCGCAGATGGTGCAACCGAAACGCCTTTTTCCACCTTTTTGGCGGAGGGCTTGTCGCGTTTATCGCGTTTTTCTTCCCAATCGGCATATCCGCCCGCGATGATATCGACATGCCCCGAACCATCCAGCCCGAGCGTCAATGTCACTGTCCGGTCGAGAAAGTCGCGATCGTGGCTGACGATCAAAACCGTGCCGTCATAATCGGCGATAACCTCTTGCAGTAGATCAAGCGTTTCCAAATCGAGATCATTGGTCGGCTCATCCAGCACCAGCAGATTGGCCTCACGCGCAAATTCGCGGGCAAGCAGGATGCGCGATTGCTCGCCGCCGGATAAGGACCCGATCCGCGCCTCGATAAGTGCGGGGTCGAATAGGAATTCCTTAAGATAGCCTTGCACATGCTTGCGCACCCCACGCACATCGATCCAGTCGCTGCCCTCTGCCAACACATCGCGCACCCGCTTTTCAGGTGTGAGCAATTTGCGTTGTTGGTCGATGACGATGCCCGTCAGCGTTGGTGAGAGTGTGATGCTGCCTGTATCTGGTTCCGCCTCGCCAGTTAACATGCGGATGAGCGTCGTCTTGCCGGTACCATTGGCGCCCACAATACCGATGCGGTCGCCGCGTTGAATGCGCAGCGTAAAATCCTTGATGATTGTTCGGTCGCCGAAGCTTTTGCCGACATTTTGTGCGCTGATGACGGTTTTTGTTTTGCTGTCATCACTTGACGCCGCGAGCTTGGCTGTGCCTTGTGGGTCAATCATGGCTGCACGCGCAGCGCGCATTTCCCACAGCTTGGCCAATCGACCTTGGTTGCGCTTACGCCGCGCAGTCACGCCACGTTCAAGCCAATGCGCCTCGATTTTTAGTTTTGCGTCGAGGCGGTCTGCGTTGCGCGCATCTTCGGCAAAAACACGCTCGGTCCAAGCATCATATCCGCCAAAGCCGATTTCGTTGCGGCGCAGCAGGCCGCGATCCAGCCAGAAGGTCTGCCGCGTTAATCGGGTCAAAAACGTCCTGTCATGGCTAATGACCATGAATGCGCCGCGATAGCGTGTGAGCCATTCTTCCAGCCATTCAATCGCAGCCAAATCAAGATGGTTCGTCGGCTCATCCAGAAGCAACAGGTCGGGCTCACTCGCCAGCGCACGGCAAATCGCTGCGCGGCGTTTTTCGCCTCCGCTTGCGGTTTTGGCCTCACGGTCCAAATTGATACCCAATTGGTCGGCAATGGCGCGCACCGCATATTCGGGCGGCCCTTTTTCGCCATGAATGGCAAAATCAACGAGCCGTGCAAAGGAGCTGACATCGGGGTCCTGCTCCAACATCACGATGTTGGTGCCGGGCACAACAACACGGTTGCCCTTATCGGCCTCGACCCTGCCAGCCACCAGTTTCATCAACGTCGTTTTGCCTGCACCATTGCGGCCAATAAGCGCTAGTCGGTCGCGCGCGCCGATGAATAAGTCGATATCCTGAAACAGCCATCCGCCACCTTGCTGTAGCGCGAGACTTTCAAATGCGAAAATGGGGGGTGCTGACATGGTCACGGGCGGTAGGGCGCAAGGGGCTGTAATGCAACCGTCACGGTGGAAATTAAGACGCTGAAGCAAGTTCAGGGTGATCGGGTAGCTTTTTAGGCGGTGAGACTTTGTTATTTGAAGCTTCATCATGCTGAACTTGTTTCAGCATCTTACTTCGTGCATTTGAGGCCAAGGGAAGCGCCTCAACGCAAATTGGCGCGCTCAGGCAAGGTAATCACATGACGCGCATAATTTATCTCAACGGGCAATATATTCCCGAAACCGAAGGCAAAGTGTCCGTCTTTGACCGCGGCTTTTTGTTTTCGGATTCGGTTTATGAGGTTGTGTCTGTTCTAGACCGCAAACTTGTCGATTTTGAAGGCCATGTACAACGCCTCGCCCGCTCGCTGAGCGAAATTGGAATTGAAGGCGCGCCGGACGCGCAAGCTTGGCTGGGCGCCTGCCGAGAACTGGTTTCGCGCAACGCTGTTGAAGAGGGCATGATCTATTGGCAGGTAACGCGCGGCACGCCCGACGACCGTGATTTTGTGTTTCCGCCCGCCGACACGCCCCCAACGGTTCTGGCCTTCACCCAATCGCGGACGCTTGTGGATAATCCAGTTGCAGAGCGCGGGTTAAGCGTAGTGACAGTGCCAGACTTGCGCTGGGGCAGGGCGGATATCAAAACGACGCAGTTGTTGTACGCATCGCTGATGAAGAATGCGGCAATCGCGCAGGGCGCTGATGATGCGTGGATGGAGCGCGACGGCTGGATTACCGAAGGCAGCGCGCAAAATGCGCATATCATTACGCAGGCTGGCGTATTGATTACCCATCCGCTCAATCGGGAGATTCTGCATGGTATAACCCGCGCGGCGGTGCTGCCTCTTGCAGCGCAACGTATAGAAGAACGGCCGTTTTCAGTCAGCGAGGCGGAACAAGCGGCGGAGGCATTTGTTTCATCGGCCTCAGGCTTTGTAATGCCAGTGGTTCGGATTAACGGCCACGCGATTGGCAATGGCGTTCCCGGTTCGGCAACCGTTCAGCTTCGCCAAGCTTATATTGATTGGGCACGCCTGACAGCACTTTAAGTTGTTGGCAAAAAAGGGAGTTCCATATGCGTAAATTGATTATTGCGGTTTTGTTGGCAACAGGCGGTGTGACCGCGAGCGGCGCGATGGCGACTCAGGTCAACATCACCACGGCAAATCCGGTCATTGACCTCAACATTTCCGAAACTGTTCAAGCCCGTCCAGATATCGCGACATTCACCACTGGTGTCCAAAATCTGGCAGCCACTGCAACTGAGGCTGTGCGCGCCAACAATATTCAGATGGCGACGGTCGTTGCGCGGCTACAGAAGTTGGGCATTGCTGACAAAGACATCCAGACGACGCAGATCAGCCTGAACCAGCAATTTGACTATCGCGACGGGCAGCAGATTTTCAAAGGCTATCAGGCGTCAAACATGGTGAATGCAAAGCTGCGCAATTTGAAAAAGCTTGGCGCATTTCTTGATGCACTTGCCGTTGACGGCGCGACCAATTTCAATGGACCCACCTTTGGCATTGATGACGATAGCGTGTTTCAAGCGGCCGCCCGCGACAAGGTGTGGACCAAGGCGATGAGCCGTGCGCGCGATCTGGCACAAAAGGCCGGATATCCCAACGTGCGTGTTTTGCGGGTTGAAGAGAGCGATTACGGCCGCAGTTACGCCTCGAGTCCGATGGTCATGCGTACTATGGACGCGTCGGAAAAATCGACGCCGATTTCGCCAGGCGAATTAAGCATCGGGGCAAATATGTCATTCACTTTCGAAATGGTGAAATAAGCGATATGGAGCATCATATGGAGCATCATATTGAACAAAGGGCGTGATGCTCCATTCACTTTAGGTTCAATGCGATGGGGGTATCGCGTCGGCATGTTATTTCGAAACTCAGTCTTTATTGCGTTGTCCGCACTCGCGTTACTCACGGCCATTCCATTGGAGGCGCGTCGCGGGGAACAGGACGATGCGCGGCAGGATATGGTTGCTGGGAAAATAAAACGTCTTCCCGAAATTGAGGCGATCATTGTACCAAGGATGCGCGGAATGCAGTATCTCGGACCTGAATATGATCCGGCCGCGCAGGTATATCGGTTGAAGTTTATCAATGGCAGCCGGGTCATCTTCGTCGACGTTGATGCCCGAACGGGGAACATAATTCGGCAACGCGGATAGGAATTTTTAGCAACGGGCTCATCTGCTAGCCGCGTTCCGAAAGACATTTTTACAAGGTAAGGGGACAGCATGCGCATCTTGATCGTGGAAGACGAACCCACCTTGGGCAAGCAGCTCAAGTCGACACTTGAAGGGGCCGGCTATGCCGTTGACCTTTCGGTTGATGGTGAGGACGGCCACTATATGGGCTCGACCGAAAATTATG
>NZ_JBIKPH010000202.1:0-2952 GCF_044357595.1 Sphingorhabdus sp.
TTCTTGGGCTCGTTCCGCAACCATGCCGCTTTTCACGAAGATTGCACCGTTGGCATTGGCCAGCGCCTGTTTTCGGAGATGAAGCCGCATTGGCTGCGCATTGGTGGCTATTGGTATCCGCGCGGCGGCATACCCATTGATGTGTTTTGGCAATCCGGCGAGTCTCCCAAGGGTTTGTGGTTGCCAGATCAAGGGGTTCAGCCATATCGCGGCCGCGGCTGAATTATGTAAATAACCCTTCTAAGGTTCGGTGCCCATCGCCTCGTCGACGCAGGGGAATCGTTCATCGCAAATATCAGCATTAACGATGTCATCCGCCAAAGCTCTGCCCTATCGACCGATCATGGTTCGGGTGGAAAAATTTGGCGAACGGCGCGCTAAAAATCTGCTGCGTTTTGGCATGGTATCGTTGGCGCTGTTGGCTAGTTTGTCGGGATGTGTTGGTGTGCAGCAGCCAATGCCACAGGCCAATCCCACCCCGTCAACTCGAATACCGCATTCTGCAGCGCCCGTTGCGCCGGCCGCTCCAAAGCGGCCACTCAATCGGCATGCGCCTATTGGTCTTGAAAATCTGGTGCGGGAGCAATGGCGGATTTTTCCAGGCCGTACCGGTGTCGCTATCATGCGCATAGATGGCGGCGAATGGATAACTGGCCAACGGGCGACAGATTTGTTCCCGCAGCAAAGCGTATCCAAAACATGGGTGGCGTTGACTATATTGGATTTGGTCGATCAAGGTAAAGTCAGCCTTGACCAAAAGATACGCATTACACCTAATGATCTGGCGGTTTTTCATCAACCCATTCGCGACCGTGTGATCTCCAATGGTGGGATTGAGGCGACCGTACTCGCTTTACTCGAGCAGGCTATCATAGCGAGTGACAATACCGCGAATGACTCCCTTTTGCGCACGGCTGGCGGCCCCCAAGCGGTTCAAAGTTTTTTGGCGCGAAAGAATTTGGGGGCTATCCGCTTTGGTCCAGGCGAACGTTTGTTGCAAAGCGGTATTGCTGGGCTTGATTGGCGTCAGGAATATTCGCTTGGTAATAGGTTTTATGCAGCGCGTAACATGGTGCCGATGGCGAAGCGCAAAGCTGCACTCGATCTTTATCTCGCCAACCCGATCGATGGGGCAAGTCCCGAGGCAATTGTCCGTGCTCTTGCCAGGTTGGCCAAAGGAGAGTTGCTGTCGCCAGCATCAACTAGGCTTATCTTGGGGATCATGTCACGCACATCAAGCGGGCCAAATCGTATGAAGGCGGGGGTACCTGCAGGCTGGCGCTTTTTGCATAAAACGGGGACCGGACAGATATTGTCGCCTGTTTCAACGGGCTATAACGACATTGGAATTATGACGGCGCCCGATGGGACGCGCTATGCGCTAGCAATCATGATGGGCAGTACAACAGCATCCATCCCGCAGCGTATGGGGTTCATGCAATTTGTGTCGCGCACGACTGCCACATATCACGACCAGTAATTTTATGGGTTGATGACGCCTGACATGGATTGTCAGTATCTGGGCAATTCAGACAAAGAAAAGGGCCGTCCTGTAAACCGAACGGCCCTTATCAATAGCTTTAGCTAAAAAGCGCGAATATTACTTCGCAGCTTCTTTCGCAGCTTCTGCAGGTGCACCAGCAGCAGCTGCCGCATCGGCAGGTGCTGCAGCAGCGTCAGCAGCAGGTGCAGCAGCAGCGTCAGCAGCAGGTGCAGCGCCTTCTACAGCAGCGTCAGCAGCTTCTGCTGGAGCTTCTGTGGCGGTTGCTTCTGCTGCTGGAGCTTCTTCAGCCTTTGAGCAAGCAACCAAACCGAGCGAAGCGGCAAGAACGAGAGATATAGCAATTTTCTTCATATGGGAAACCCCCTAGCAAAACTTATGAAAACCTGACAGGCACGCCACAACAATTACAGCTTGCCTGCGAAAAGTCCTCTAGCTTGTTCACAATTCGGTGGCAATGCGCTTTTTTACAGTTTGATATTGTCCCATAACAATTTCTCGCCAATCTCTACCTTAACGGTAGAAAATATGCGGGATTTGGACTGATTGACACGATATAAAGAATTCTTTATATGTATCTCAAATGATGAATTTGCTCAATATCATGCGGGCTTTGGCCGATCCGACGCGCTTGCGAATCGCGTTTTTGGTGCTGCGCTTGGAACTGTCTGTGGGTGAGTTGGTCCAAATTTTGGACCAAAGCCAGCCCCGCGTTTCACGCCACATTAGAATATTGGACGAGGCCGGGCTTCTTGAGCGGCGTAAGGAAGGAAGCTGGGTGTTTTTGCGGCCTGCTGCAATATTGACCGATAGTCCCATCGCATCCTTATTGGCCGAGGCAGATGTATCGCAGGGCAAGGCATTTCAGCGCGATGTGCTTCGGCTTGATGAAGTACGCAGCGCCCGGACCGATATGGCCGCAGCTTATTTTTCTGCACATGCTGATGAATGGGATTCTCTTCGATCACTGCACATCGCCGATTCGGAAGTTGAAGCACGGTTGGCACACATCCTCCACAGCGCGCCATTGGGACGTTTTCTAGATGTGGGAACCGGCACTGGACGCATCGTAGAATTATTTGCGGGGGCCTCGGAGCGTTTTGTGGCTGTCGACAATAGTCCCGAGATGCTTCGACTGGCGCGAGCGAAGATTGCAAATCTAAGCCCAGATATCGCGAATAAAGTCGATATTAAGCTTGGCGATTTTAACATGTTGCCCGTAGGCGACGCTGAATTTGACACGGTCATTTTTCACCAAGTCCTGCACTACGCACAGCATCCCGAGGCCGTGATAGCGGAGGCCATCCGTACGCTTGCGCCTGGTGGCAGATTAGTCATCGTCGATTTTGCTGCGCATAATCTTGAAGAATTGCGCACAGTCCATGCGCACGCGCGGCTTGGTTTCACGGATGACTTCATGAAAAAGACCTTTGCTAGCCAAGGCCTTCAAC